>NZ_JBSHDU010000026.1:0-103245 GCF_053616475.1 Streptomyces sp. NPDC055815
CCCGTCGCCCCGCCGGGGCCGCCCGCCCCGCCCGCGCCGCCGGCCGCCGCCCCGGTGGACCCGCGGATCGCGGCCTCGGCGCCGCCGGCCCAGGCCCCCGTCTCCACGGGCAAGATCAACCTCGACAAGGGCCGGGTCAGCCTCCAGAAGAACCAGACGGTGTCCCTGGTCAAGGGCGGCCGGCCGCTGCTCTCCCAGGTCAAGATGGGCCTCGGCTGGGAGCCCGCCTACCGGGGCAAGGACATCGACCTGGACGCCTCGGTCATCGCGTACGGCCCCCAGCGCAACCACCTGGACAGCTGCTACTTCGGCAAGCTGACCATCCTGGGCGGCTCGGTCCAGCACTCCGGCGACAACCTCACCGGCGAGGGCGCCGGCGACGACGAGGTGATCACGGTCGACCTCGGCCGTCTCCCCGCCGACGCCACCGGCCTGGTCTTCACGGTCAACTCCTTCTCCGGCCAGAAGTTCACCGAGGTCGCCAAGGCCTACTGCCGGCTGATCGACGGCGCGACCGGCGAGGAGCTGGTCCGCTTCGACCTGACCTCCGCCGAGCCGCAGACCGGCGTGATGATGGCCAAGCTGATCAAGCAGTTCTCCGGCGAGTGGGAGATGACGGCCATGGGCGAGTTCGTGAAGTCGCGGACCGTCCGGGGCATGGTGAAGCCGGCCGCCCAGGCGCTGTAGTCCTCAGAACAGCGCGCTGTACGCGTTGAGGGCGGGCTGGCCGCCGAGGTGGGCGTAGAGCACGGTCGAGTCCCGGCCGATCTCTCCCCGGCCCACCAGGTCGACCAGACCCGCCATCGACTTCCCCTCGTAGACGGGGTCGGTGACCATGCCCTCGGTGCGGGCGGCGAGCCGCATCGCGTCGAGGGTGGTCTCGTCCGGGATGCCGTACACCCCGGCGTGGTAGCGCTCGTCCAGCTCGACGTCGGCCGCCGTCACCTCGCGCTCCACGCCGATGAGGGCGGCGGTGTCCCGGGCGATCCGGGTGATCTGCTCGTGCGTCGGTACGGGCTTCGCCGAGGCGTCGATCCCGATGATCCGGCGGGCCGGACCGCCCTCCTCGGCGAGCGCGGCGAAGCCGGCGACCATGCCGGCCTGGGTGGAGCCGGTCACCGAGCAGACGACGACGGTGTCGAAGAAGACGCCGAGCTCCCGCTCCTGCTCGGCCACCTCGTACGCCCAGTTCGCGAAGCCGAGACCGCCGAGCCGGTGGTCGGAGGCGCCCGCCGGGATCGCGTACGGCTTCCCGCCGCCCTCCTCGACCTCCCGCAGGGCCTGCTCCCAGCTCTCCTTGAAGCCGATGCCGAACCCGGCCTTCACCAGGCGCACATCGGCGCCCGCGAGGCGGCTGACGAGGATGTTGCCGACCTTGTCGTAGACGGAGTCGGGCCAGTCGACCCAGCTCTCCTGGACGAGGACGCAACCAAGGCCGGCGCGGGCGGCGACGGCGGCGACCTGACGGGTGTGGTTGGACTGCACGCCGCCGATCGAGACGAGGGTGTCGCAGCCCTGGGCGAGGGCGTCGGCGACCAGGTACTCCAGCTTGCGGGTCTTGTTCCCGCCGTACGCGACACCGGAGTTGCAGTCCTCGCGCTTGGCCCAGAGGGCGGCGCCGCCGAGGTGATGGGTGAGCCGTTCGAGCGGGTGGACCGGGGAGGGCCCGAAGAGGAGCGGGTAGCGGTCGAAGTCGTTGATCGGCAAAGCGGCTCCCGGTGGGTGACGGCGACGGTCGACTGTCCTGAACGTCCTACGGCCTAGGGCCTGTCTGACAATTCGCGCCGGATCAGGCCGGGTCGTCCGGTGCGTGCGATCGGCGTGCGGCCGGGACGCCCTCGTAGCGGAGCTACTTGGGCGTTTCGGCCGTGCGGCGAGCGTGCGTGCCGGGCGGGCCGGACCCGGCGGGAATTGTCAGACAGGCCCTAAGGAGCCGGGGGCTCCGCGGCCTCCCGGCCCGGCGTCGCCGGGATGCCGGTGACCTCGGCCACCTCGATCGCGTCGTCCGCGAGTTGCTCCAGGGCGGCCCAGATCTCCGTGGTGACCCGGACCGCCTCCTCCGCGTCCCCCGCCGCGCACGCGTCGATGAGCCGGGCGTGCAGTTCGGCCGATCCGCAGCTCCCGGCGTCGCCGAAGAGACGCCGCTCGACACGGCGGATCAAGGGGGTGTAGCGGGCGATCGTGGCGGCGGCGGCGTGGTTGCCGCTGGCGACGACGAGGACCTCGTGGAGCTCGTCGTCGGCGCGGAGCGCGGCCTCGACGTCGGAGGCGCGGACGGCCGCGGCGAAGCGCTCGTTGGCCTCGCGCATCGTCCGGATGCCCTCGGGGCCGAGCAGCGGGACACCGGTCCTGGCGGCGAGCTCGTGCATCACCCGCACCACGGAGGCGGCGTCCCGGACGACCCGGCTGACGGGCCGGGTGACCCGGGTGTAGCTCTGGGGCTTGGACTCGACGAGCCCCTCGTCGCCGAGCCGGGCCAGGGCCTCGCGCACGGGTGCGCGCGAGAGCCCGAGACGGTCGGCGAGATCGGCGTCCTTCAGCGACGCGCCGGGCGCGAGGTCGCCGCGCACGATGGCCTCGCGCAGCGCCTCGTACGCCCGGTCACGCAGCAGGGTCCGGCCCACGGGCCGCAGTGCGTCCATGGACTGACATGTTAGATGTCAGTCCATGGAGCTGACCAGGGATCAGTTTCGGCCTCGACGACGTCGACCGCCCCGAAGGCCCGGCCGCCTCAGCGGCGGGGCTGGCGGCGCCAGGGGCCGGTGATCGCGACCATGATGCCCGGGTCCTGGATGTTGGCGAACAGCGTGTCGCCGTCGGGCGAGAAGACGACGCCGGTGAACTCGCTGTCGTTGAGGTCGTTGCGGGCGATCGGGTAGGTGCGGCCCGAGTCGGTCGCGCCGAAGAGGTGCTGGACGCCCTCGCCGTCCTCGGCGATGACGAGCCCGCCGTACGGGGAGACGGTGATGTTGTCGGGGCCGTCGAAGGCGCCGTCCTGGTCCGGGGCGGTGTTCACCCCGAGGAGCACCTTGAGGGTGAGGGTGCGGCGCTTCGGGTCGTAGAACCAGACCTGGCCGTCGTGCGCGGCGCCGGGGCTCTCCTCGCGCGCGTAGGAGGAGACGACGTAGGCGCCGCCGTCGGCCCACCACATGCCCTCCAGCTTGCGGGCGCGGGTGACCTGGCCGTCCGTGAACTGCTTGCGGACGGGGGTGGTGCGGGCGTCGCGGTCGGGGACGTCGACCCAGTCGACGCCGTAGACGGTGCCGATCCGGGTGGCGCGGGACAGGTCGTCGACGAAGCGGCCCGAGGAGTCGATGCACTTGAAGGCCTGGAGCTCGCCGGCGTCGTCGGCGAGGGTGCGGAGCTTGCCGCGGCCGTGCTCGAAGTCCTGCGGCGGAACCCAGCGGAAGAGCAGCCCGTTGGGGCCGGACGCGTCCTCGGTGAGGTAGGCGTGGCCGCGCTTGGGGTCGATCACGACGGCCTCGTGGGCGTACCGGCCGAAGGCCTTGACCGGCTTCGGGTCGAGGTTGGCGCGGACGTCGCGCGGGTCGACCTCGAAGATGTAGCCGTGGTCCTTGGTCATGCCGTTCTTGCCGGCCAGGTCCTCGGTCTCCTCGCCGGTCAGCCAGGTGCCCCAGGCGGTGCGGCCGCCGGCGCAGTTGGTGGAGGTGCCGGCGATGCCGACCCACTCGGCGACGGTGCCGTCGCGGTGCACCTCGACGACGGTGCAGCCGCCGGCCGCGGCCGGGTCGTAGACGAGGCCCTCGGTGAGCGGCACGGGGTGGGCCCACTTGCTGCGGGGGCCCTTGAGCTCGTGGTTGTTGACGAGGTACGTGGCGCCGCGCGGGCCGGCGAAGGCGGCGGTGCCGTCGTGCTTCTCCGGGGTGAACTCGCCGGACTCCAGGCGGGTCACACCGCTGTGGGTGACGATGCGGTACGAGAACCCCTCGGGCAGGGCGAGCACGCCGTCGGGGTCGGCGACGAGCGGCCCGTACCCGAGCTCGTGGCCGTGCCCGTGGCCGGCCCCGACCGCCTCCGGCTCGTCGGAGGCGAGCGCCTCGGGGGCGGTGGCGAGAGCTCCGACGACACCGGTGAGGGCGAGGCCCGCACCGGCGGCGGCGGACTGCTTGGTGAACTCTCTGCGGTTGAGCGGCATGGTGGTGGGGTCTCCCTGTGATGGCCGATTCTCGCGGGCCACCCTCCCGCGCCCCCGAGAACACCGCCTGAACACCACGGGAACACCACCGGGCATCCGGCGGGGGCGCCCCGCCGGATGCGCCGCTGTGCCGGTGCGTCGGGTCAGGCCCCCGAAGTCCCCGACCGGGAGCGCGCCTTGAAGGCCGCCTTGCGGGCCTCCTTCGCCGAGGTCTTGTCGCGGTGCAGGCGGCCCATCGCCTCCAGGACCTCGGCCGTCGCCGGGTGGTCCACCCGCCAGGCCGCCTCGAAGAAGCCGCTGTGGCGGCCGGTCAGGCCCTCGATGAGTTCCTGGAGCTCCTGCAGGTCGCCGTCCGAGTCGAGCTGGGCCGCGATCGTGTCGATGGCCAGCCAGAAGATCATCGACTCCGGCGGCGCGGGCACGTCCGCCGCGCCGTGCTCGGCGAGCCAGACCCGGGCGAGGCCGCCGAGTTCCGCGTCGTCGAGGACCTCCCGGACGGCGGGCTCCGCCTCGGCGCCCACCAGGGAGAGCGTCTGCTGGCAGTGGAGGCGGCGGAGCGGGGAGCCCGCGTCGGCGCCCCGGGCGGCGTGCAGCAGTTCGCGGGCCGCGTCGAGCGCGTCGCGGCCGGCCAGCCACGCGGCGGTCTCCTCGCGGGCGGCGGCGGCCGGGTAGCCGGCGATCCCGTCGAGGAGGACGTCGGCGCCCTTGTCCGTCAGGTCGCCGACGGCGGGCGCGTCCACCCCGGCCTCCAGCATGCGGGCCCGGACGCCGTAGAGCCCGAGCGGGGTGAGCCGGACCATGCCGTAGCGGCTGACGTCCTCGTCGTCGACGGGCGGCGCGGGCTCCTCGCCCTCCTCGGCCATCAGGGCCTCGTCGACGGGCTGGTACGCGACGAGCCCGATCGGTTCGAGCAGCCGGAACTGCTCGTCGAGCCGCATCATCGCGTCCGAGACCTGCTCCAGGACGTCGTCGGTGGGCTCGCCCATGTCGTCGGGGACGACCATCGACGCGGCGAGCGCGGGCAGCGGTACGGGGCCTTCGCCGGCGCCGCCCTCGCTGACGGTCAGCAGGTAGAGGTTGCCGAGGACGCCCTCCAGGAACTCGGCCTCCGCCTCGGGGTCCCAGTCGAGCGCCTCGATGTCGATCTCGCCGTCCTCGCCGAGGAGCGCGTCCAGGTCGTCGAGGACGGGCGCGACGGCGTCGGCGAAGACGGCGTCGAAGCCGTCGAGCCAGAGCCCGAGGACGTCCTGCGGCGAACCGCCCGTGACCAGCGCGAGGTTCTCGCCGGGCCCGGCCCGCCCGGGCAGGCCCTCGGCCTCCCCGTCCTCGACGGCGACGAGGCCGGTGTCGACGGCGAGCCGCCAGGCGTCGCCGGCCCAGGTCTCGCCGTCCTCGTCGTCGGCGAGGCCCAGGACCTCGGCTGCCTCGGGGAGCTGCTCGTCGACGAGTTCGCCGCCCGCGTCGACCCGGGTCTCGGGCCCGGCCCAGCGGGCGAGCCGTACGGCCTGGACGAGGAGGGGGGCGGCCAGGGCGTCCCGCGCCAGCTCCGCGTCCGCACGCAGCCGAACGGGGGGAAGGGTGGGGTGCTCTGACATCTGGGGGGTCTCCTCGACACGTGCGGGGGTGGGGTGGGCGTGGGCGAAGGGGCTCGGAGAGCGGTCCTCAGCGTAGACGCATCCGGGGCCCCTTCCGGCGGTTCACGGATCCGTCAGCCTTCGTACACCCGTCGACTCTTGACAAGTCCACTCCTCTCACAAGAGATTGACGCGCGTAGATTCATCTGCCGTTCCTCCAAGCACCCTCGGAGCCTCTTGATGTCTTCCTCCATACCGAGATCCGCCGCGGTCTCCGCCGTCGTCGCCGCCGCCCTCGCCTCCGGTCTGCTCGCGGGTTCGGCGAACGCCGCCGCGGAGGACGCCGCCGCCGGCGTCCGCATCCACGACATCCAGGGCACGACGCGCGTCTCCCCCCTCGTCGGCAAGCAGGTCACCGGTGTCACGGGCATCGTCACCGGCGTCCGCACCTACGGCTCGCGCGGATTCTGGATCCAGGACCCGGACGCCGACGACAACGCGGCGACCAGCGAGGGCATCTTCGTCTTCACGAGCTCCGTCCCGACCGTCGCCGTCGGTGACGCGGTCAGCCTGAACGGCACGGTCACCGAGTACGTCCCCGGCGGCCTGAACTCCGGCAACCAGTCGCTGACCCAGATCTCCAAGCCCGTGATCACCGTCCTCTCGAAGGGCAACCCGGTCCCGGCCCCGGTGACGATCTCCGGCTGGTCCGTCCCCGACGAGTACGCCCCCGAGGGCGACCCCGCCGCCGGCGGCTCGATCAACGGCCTGACGCTGGACCCCGAGACGTACGCCCTGGACTACTACGAGTCCCTGGAGGGCACCAACGTCCGGATCGACTCCTCGCGCGTGGTCGGCGCCACCGACCCGTACGCGGAGCTCTGGGTGACGGTGAAGCCCTGGGAGAACGACAACGAGCGCGGCGGCACGGTCTACGGCTCGTACGAGTCCCAGAACACCGGCCGGCTCCAGATCCAGTCGCTGACCCCGCTGGTCCAGCAGCCGTTCCCGAAGGCGAACGTGGGCGACCGGCTGACCGGCACCACCGAGGGCCCGCTCGACTTCAACCAGTTCGGCGGCTACACGCTGACCGCCCGCACCCTCGGCACCCTCGTCGACGAGGGCCTGGAGCGCGAGACCACGGACAAGCAGCACAAGAACGAGCTGGCCGTGGCGACGTACAACGTCGAGAACCTCGACCCGACCGACCCGCAGGAGAAGTTCGACGCGCTCGCGAAGGCCGTCGTCGAGAACCTCGCCTCGCCCGACATCGTCGCCCTGGAGGAGATCCAGGACAACAACGGCGCCAAGAACGACGGAACCGTCGCCGCCGACGTGACGGTCAAGAAGTTCACGGACGCGATCCTGGCGGCCGGCGGTCCGGCGTACGAGTGGCGCTCGATCGACCCGGTGAACGGCAAGGACGGCGGCGAGCCCGGCGGCAACATCCGTCAGGTCTTCCTCTTCAACCCCGAGCGGGTCTCCTTCACCGACCGCGCGGGCGGCGACGCGACCACCGCCACCGCCGTGACGGGCACCAAGGGCCGCGCGGCGCTGACCCTCTCCCCCGGCAGGATCGACCCGTCCAACGCCGCCTGGGAGGCCAGCCGCAAGCCGCTCGCGGGCGAGTTCGTCTTCCGCGGCCGCACGGTCTTCGTGATCGCCAACCACTTCGGCTCGAAGGGCGGCGACGAGTCCATCGTCTCCCACCACCAGCCGCCGAACCGTTCCTCCGAGGCCAAGCGACTGCTCCAGGCGCAGGCCGTCAACGCCTTCGTCAAGCAGATCGAGGCCGTCGACAAGCAGGCCGACGTGCTGGTGGTCGGCGACATCAACGACTTCGAGTTCTCGGGGACGACGCAGGGCCTCACGGACGGCGGAGCGCTGTTCCCGGCCATGAAGTCGCTGCCGCTCAGCGAGCGCTACTCGTACGTGTACCAGGGCAACAGCCAGGTCCTCGACCAGATCCTGACCAGCCCGGGCGTCCACCACTTCGAGTACGACTCCGTCCACATCAACGCGGAGTTCGCCGACCAGGACAGCGACCACGACCCCCAGGTCCTGCGCTTCCGCCCGTAGCGAGAAGTATCGAGGGATACGGTCACACGCCCGCGTCAAGACTCAGCGCGGGCGTGTACCTACGTACCCGGCTGCCGACGAGCCCCGGGTACTCGTGCACCGTCCGCCAGGCCTCGCTGAGCGGGGCGTACTCCGCCTGCCACTCGACGTGGGCCTGCTCGCTCTCCCACTCGGCGAGGTTCAGGACGCGGGTGCCGTCGACGGACCGGTGGAAGTGCGCGCCGATCCCGCCGCGCGCCGCCCGCTTCCCCTCGTCGTCGGCCATCGCGGTGAGCACCGCGTCCACCCAGGCCTCCTGGCGCCCGGCGTCCGGTCCGTCGAAGTCGATCTCGACGACCGCGATCGCCCCGGGCACCGCCCCGGCGCTCTCCTCGCTGAGGACGGCGCTGCGGTGCGGCGCGGCGTAGCGGTGCAGCACCACCCGCTCGATGCCGGGGACGGCGGCGTCGATCTCGGCGTTCCGGTCGCCGCGGTACGTGGCGACGAACTGGTCGTAGGCCTCCTGGGCGGTCCACTGCGAGTAGTGGAGGAGGGTGTCCCCGTCCGTCCCGACGAAGACGCTGTACGAGAGCAGCCCCAGGTCGGGCCACTCCCGGCTCTCCCAGGTGCTGCGGATGGCCTCCACGGCCGCCCGCTGCCGCTCGGGGGTGGCGACCCGCCAGGTGCTGGCCAGAACGGCGCCGACGCCGGGGCGGCGGAGGTCGGGGCGGGCGTCGGGGCGGGCTACGGCGTTCATGGTGGGTCTCCTGTTCCTCGGGTGACCCCACCGTTCCCCCTCAACCATGGTTGAGGTCAAGGGGGGTGGGCCGTGGGAGACTTCGCGCCATGATCCTTCGCCCCGCCACCCGCGCCGAACTGCCCGCCGTCCTCGCCCTGCTCGCCGACGAGGACCGGGTCGTGGACCCCGCGTCGGTCCTCGTCACCGAGGCGTACGAGCGGGCCTTCACGGCCATCGAGGACGATCCGCGCAACGAGATGCTGGTCCTGGTGGACGGCGCTCTCGTCCTGGGCTGCCTCCAGGCCACGTACATCCCGGGGCTCGGCAAGGGCGGCGCCGAGCGGGCCCTGATCGAGGCGGTCCGGATCAGGGCCGACCGGCGCGGCGGCGGGCTCGGCCGGGAGCTGATGGAGCGGGCCGTGGCGCGGGCGAAGGAGCGCGGCTGCGCGCTCGTCCAGCTGACCAGCAACAAGCGGCGGACGGAGGCCCACCGCTTCTACGCCTCGCTGGGCTTCGCCCGCAGCCACGACGGCTTCAAACTGGCGCTCTGACCGAGCCCGCCGCGCTCCGAGCAGACCCTGGGGCCTGTCCGGAAAGTCCCGCCTGGGCCGCCGGGCAGACGGCGCTGCTTTCCGAGCAGACCCTAGCCGAGCAGGTGGCCGCCGCCGTCGACGAGGAGCACCTCGCCGGTGATGTACGAGGCGTGGGCGAGGTCGAAGACGGCCCCGGCGATGTCCTCGGGGCGGCCCACCCGGCGCAGCGGGACGACGCCGGCCACGTGCTCCTTGGCGGCGTCGGCGCCGTCCACCCCGTCGAACCAGGGGGTGTCGATGAGGCCGGGGGCGACCGCGTTGACGCGGATGTCGGGGCCGAGGGTCTTGGCGAGGAGCTTCGTCATGTGGTTGACGGCCGCCTTGGAGACGGAGTACGGGATGGAGCTGCCACCCGGCCGGACGCCCGCCTGGGAGGAGATCGTCACGACGTTGCCGCGGGTCTTCCGCAGGTGCGGGACGGCGGCGGTGACGGTCTGCCAGACGCCGATGACGTTGACGTCGTAGAGGTGGCGCCAGACCTCGGGCGAGGCGGCTTCGAGGTCGTCGTGCGGGATGAACCGGGTGGTGCCCGCGCAGTTGACGAGGAGGTCGAGGCGGCCGTACGCCTCCACGGCGGCCGCGACGAGCCCGGCGGCCTGGGCCTCGTCGGAGACGTCGGCCTGGACGTAGACGGCGTCCGGCAGTTCGGCGGCGAGGGCCTGGCCGGCGTCGACCGACCGCCCGGAGTTGACGACGACCCGGTACCCGGCCTCGGCGAGGCGGCGGGCGACGGCCGCGCCGATGCCCGAGGACGAGCCGGTGACGAGTGCGACGCGCTGTTCGGCGGCCGTGCTGTGTGCGCTCATGCTGTGCTGTTCTCCATGTCCCCCTGTCGCGCCCGGCCGATCATGCCAGACGCCCATCGTTCACAGAAACTGAATTCTCGAACCAAGCAGATCTAAGTGGACCTTCACGGTCGCTCGCACACAGACTGCTCGAATGAACACTGAACGCCCCTTCGGCCGCGCCCTCTGCGCGATGGTCACCCCGTTCACGCCCGCCGGCGCGCTCGATCTCGACGCGGCGGGGGAGCTCGCCGCCCGGCTCGTCGGGGAGGGCTGCGACGGCCTGGTCCTCAACGGCACGACGGGCGAGTCCCCGACCACCACCGACGCCGAGAAGGCCGCGCTCGTCCGCGCCGTCCGCGAGGCGGTCGGCGCCGGCCCGTCGCTCCTGTCGGGGGTGGGCACCGCCGACACCCGGCACACCGTGGAGCTGGCCCGGCAGGCCGAGAAGGCGGGGGCGGACGGGCTGCTCGTCGTCACCCCGTACTACAGCCGTCCCCCGCAGGCGGCCGTCGAGGCGCACTTCCTGAAGGTCGCGGACGCCACCGGTCTTCCGGTGATGGTCTACGACATCCCGGGCCGCACCGGCACCCGCGTCGAGCCCGCGACCATGCGGCGGCTCGCCCGGCACCCGCGGATCGTGGCGGTGAAGGACTGCTCGTACGACCTGTTGGCCTCGGCCCGGCTGATCGCGGAGACGGGGCTCGCGTACTACTCGGGCTGCGAGGAGCTGAACCTGCCGCTGTACGCGGTGGGCGGCGCCGGCTACGTCAGCACGGTGGCCAACGTCGTACCGCGCCGGCTGCGGGCGGTCCTGGACGCCTTCGACGCGGGCGACACCGCGGGCGCGGCCCGGCTCAACGCCCTGACCCTGCCGCTCGCCGAGCTGATGATGGCCTCGGGCCTGCCGGGCACGGTGACCGCGAAGGCGCTGCTCGGCGGCCCGCTGCGCGAACCGCTGCAGCCCGCCGACCGGGAGACGGCCGACGGGCTGCGGGCTGCGTACGAGGCGCTGGTGAACGCCTGATCAGTTGTGGCTGTGCAGGATCTCGTTGAGGCCGCCCCAGACCGCGTTGTTCGGGCGGGCCTCGACGGCGCCGGTGACCGAGTTGCGGCGGAAGAGGATGTTCGAGGCGCCGGAGAGCTCGCGGGCCTTGACGATCTGGCCGTCGGGCAGGGTGACCCGGGTGCCGGCGGTGACGTACAGACCGGCCTCGACGACGACCTCGTCGCCGAGCGCGATGCCGACGCCCGCCTCGGCGCCGATCAGGCAGCGCTCGCCGATGGAGATGACGACGTTGCCGCCGCCGGAGAGGGTGCCCATGGTGGAGGCACCGCCGCCGATGTCGGAGCCGTTGCCGACGACGACACCGGCGGAGATGCGGCCCTCGACCATCGAGGTGCCGAGGGTGCCGGCGTTGAAGTTGACGAAGCCCTCGTGCATGACGGTGGTGCCGGCCGCGAGGTGGGCGCCGAGGCGGACGCGGTCGGCGTCGGCGATGCGGACGCCGGCGGGCACGACGTAGTCGGTCATGCGCGGGAACTTGTCGATCGAGGTCACCTGGAGGTGCAGGCCCTCGGCGCGGGCGTTGAGCCGCACCTTCTCGATGTCGTCGACGGCGACCGGGCCCAGCGAGGTCCAGGCGACGTTGGCGAGCAGGCCGAAGACGCCGTCCAGGCTCTGGCCGTGCGGCTTGACCAGCCGGTGGCTCAGCAGGTGGAGGCGGAGGTAGGCGTCGTGGGCGTCGATCGGCTTCTCGTCGAGCGAGGCGATGACGGTGCGGACGGCGACCACCTCGACGCCACGGCGGGCGTCCACGCCGAGGGCCTTGGCGGCGCCCTCGCCGAGGGCGTTGACGGCCTCGTCGGGGCTGAGGCGCTCGGTGCCGGCCGGGCCGGCCGCTTCGGTCAGCTCGGGGGCGGGGAACCAGGTGTCGAGAACGGTGCCGTCGCCGGCGATGGTGGCGAGGCCGGCGGCGACGGCGCCGGTGGTGCGAGGAGCAGTGGTCATGACGGAAAACCTAACCGGCGGGCCCCCGCCCGGGCCAACCGGTCTCAGGTGTCGGTCGGGTCCGTCGGCGGTTCCGACGAGGCCGTGAGCGGCTCGTTCGGTCCTTCGTTCAGGACCCGCGCGAGGATCACGCGCGCGTACTGCTCGTCGTAGCTGCCGTCGGTGAGCAGGACCTGGAGGCAGATGCCGTCCATGACCGCGACCAGGGCCCGGGCGCCGGCCGGGTCGGTGCGGTGGGCCAGGGCGGCGACGACGGACTCGGTCCACTCGGCGGCGACCGGACGCAGGGCGGGGCGGCGCAGGGCGGCCAGGTAGAGCTCGTACTCCAGCTCCACGCGCGCGCGTTCGCCGCCCAGCCACTCCCCCAGGAGCCGGGCGAGCGCGGTGGCGAGGCCGGTGTCCGGGTCGGTGAGGGCGGGGTGCTCGCGGAGCAGCCGTCCGAAGCCCTCGTTGGCCTTGCGGAGCGCCGCGACGAGGAGTTCGTCGAGGGAGGCGAAGTGGTAGGTGGTGGAGCCGAGCGGCACGTCGGCCTCGGCGGCCACCGTGCGATGGCTGAGGCCGCCGATGCCGGAGCGCCCGACGACGGTGAGGGCGGCGTCGACGATCCGCTCGCGCCGGTCGGGGTCGTAGCGCCGGGCCCGGGCCATCAGTGCGCGCCGCCGAGGTTGAGGACGGCGACGCCGGCGATGATGAGGAGGATTCCGGCGATCTTGGCGGGGCCCAGGCTCTCGCCGAGGAAGAGGAAGCCGATGACGGCGACGGCGGCGGTGCCGACCCCGGACCAGATGGCGTAGGCGGTGCCGACCTGGAGGGTCTTGAGCGCCTGGGCGAGGAGGACGAAGGCGATGAGATAGCCCGTACCGGTGACGAGGGAGGGCCAGAGCCGGGTGAAGCCCTCGCTGTACTTCATCGAGGTGGTGGCGAGTATCTCCGCCGCGATGGCGCCCGCAAGGAGTCCGTAACCCATGCGTACGAGCGTACACAAGCATGCGTACGGGCGTACGCATCGCTGCCCTATACGGTGTCCCGCATGACGTATCCCCCCGGTCCGCCAGGACCGCCCTACGGCTACGGCTACCCGCCGCCGCCCCCACCGCCGAAGCCCGGTGTCATACCCCTCGCGCCGCTCGGCTTCAGCACGATCCTGACGGGCGCCTTCGCGACCTTCGGCCGCTACTGGAAGCAGCTGCTCGGGGTGGCGGGAGCCGTCTACGGGGCGGCGCTGCTGATCGTCGGCGCGGCCCTCGGCATCGCGTACGCGGCCGTCGGCGACCTGGCCGTCTTCGACCTGCCGTCGGGCCAGGACCCCCGGTGGGAGGACATCCGGCCGCTGCTCGTCGCCTTCGGCTGCGTCTGGCTGGTCGCCATGATCGCGATCATCTGCGCCAACACCGTGGTGGCGGCCGCCTGCCCGGCCGTGCTGCAGGACGCGGTCCTCGGCCGGCCCACCACCTTCGGCGCGGTCTGGCGCCGGGCCTGGTCCCGGACCCCGGCCGTCCTCGGCACCATGGTGCTGACCACGCTGACGCTGCTGCTCCCTGCGGTGCTCTTCCTGGGCGCCTTCGTCCTCCTGACCGTGGCGCTGCTCGCGGCCCGGACCGGCCCGCTGATCGCGCCGTTCCTGGCCTTCGCCGGCGCGACGGTCACGCTGCCGGTCGCGCTCTGGATCTGGGTGAAGTTCAGCCTGGCCCCGGCGGCGGCCGTGATCGAGGGGCAGGGCGCCTTCGCCTCGATGCGCCGGTCCTCGTCCCTGGTCCGGGGCTCCTGGTGGCGCATCTTCGGCGGCCTGCTCGCCGCCGGCGTGATGGCCGCCGTGGTGAGCTGGCTGATCCAGCAGGTGTTCTCGCTGCTGATCTCGGCCCCGCTGGCGGCGATGGACTTCTCCAGCGACAACGCCGCCACCCTGATCGCCTCCTTCGCGGTCCTCCTCGGCTTCCTCGCCGTCGGCCAGCTGTTCAGCCAGGCGCTCGTCTCCGTCTTCCCGCCCCTGGTCACCGGCCTGCTCTACGTCGACCAGCGGATCCGCAAGGAGAACCTGGCCCCGGAGCTGGCCCGCGCGGCCGGACTGCTCTAGACACCGCTCCGGACCCTGCTCCGGACACCGCTCCGGACTCTGCTCCGGACATGCGGAACGGCCGCGCCCCGAGGGGCGCGGCCGTTCTCACGTACACCTGCGATCAGACGTTGAAGCCGAGCGCGCGCAGCTGCTCGCGGCCGTCGTCCGTGATCTTGTCCGGACCCCACGGGGGCATCCAGACCCAGTTGATCTTCAGCTCGCTGACGATGCCGTCCGTCGCCGACTTCGCCTGGTCCTCGATCACGTCGGTCAGCGGACAGGCCGCCGACGTCAGCGTCATGTCCAGCGTCGCGACGTTCGAGTCGTCGATGTGGATGCCGTAGATCAGGCCCAGGTTGACGACGTCGATGCCCAGCTCGGGGTCGACGACGTCGTACAGCGCCTCACGGACTTCTTCCTCGGAGGCCGGCTTCATCGTGGCCTCGGCGTTCTCGGTCATGCCGACTTCCTCTCCGCGTCACCCAGCGCCTGGGCGGTCGCGTCCTTCCACGCCATCCAGCTGAGCAGCGCGCACTTCACACGGGCCGGGTACTTGGAGACCCCGGCGAACGCGACCGCGTCCTCCAGGACCTCCTCCATCGCCTCGTCCGGCTCGATCTGGCCCTTGGACTGCATCAGCTCCAGGAAGGTGCCCTGGATCTTCTGCGCCTCGGCCAGCTCCTTGCCGACGAGCAGCTCGTTGAGGACGGAGGCCGAGGCCTGGCTGATGGAGCAGCCCTGGCCCTCGTACGACACGTCCTCGATGCGCGAGCCGTCGTACTTCACGCGGAGCGTGATCTCGTCGCCGCACGTCGGGTTGACGTGGTGCACCTCGGCGTCGCCGTCCCGAAGACCGCGCCCGTGCGGGTGCTTGTAGTGGTCCAGGATGACGTCCTGGTACATCGAATCCAGCTTCACGAGCCGTTCCCCTAGCCGAAGAAGTTACGGACGTGCTCCAGCCCCTCGACCAGGGCGTCGACCTCGGCCGGAGTGGAGTACAGATAGAACGACGCTCGCGTGGTCGCGGGAATTCCGTACCGCAGGCAGACCGGCCGCGCGCAGTGGTGGCCGACCCGGACCGCGATGCCCTGCTCGTCGAGGACCTGGCCCACGTCGTGCGGGTGGATGTCGCCCAGCGTGAAGGAGATCGCCGCGCCGCGGTCCTCGGCCGTGGTGGGGCCGATGATCCGCAGGTCCGGGACCTCCTGGAGGCGCCGGACGGCGTACTCGGTGATCGCGTGCTCGTGGCGCGCGATGTTCTCCATGCCGATCGCCGACAGGTAGTCCACGGCCGCGCCGAGGCCGACGGCCTGGGCGATCGGGGGCGTACCCGCCTCGAACTTGTGCGGGGCCGGCGCGTACGTCGAGGAGTGCATCGAAACGGTCTCGATCATCTCGCCGCCGCCGAGGAAGGGCGGGAGGTCCTCCAGGAGCTCCTGCCGTCCCCACAGCACGCCGATGCCGGTCGGGCCGCACATCTTGTGGCCGGTGAAGGCCACGAAGTCGGCCTGGAGCGCCTGCACGTCCAGGACCATGTGCGGGGCCGCCTGGGAGGCGTCGATGCAGACGAGCGCACCGACCTCCTGGGCACGGCGGATGATCGTCTCCACCGGGTTGACCGTGCCGAGCAGGTTCGAGACCAGCGTGAACGAGACGATCTTGGTCTTCTCGGTGATGACCTCCTCGATGTTCGAGAGGTCGAGGCGCCCGTCGTCGGTGAGGCCGAACCACTTCAGCTTCGCGCCCGTGCGCTGCGAGAGCAGCTGCCACGGCACGATGTTGGAGTGGTGCTCCATCTCCGTGATGGCGATCTCGGTCTCGTGGTCCACGCGGTAGGGCTCGTCGGCCCAGCCCAGCATGTTGGCCACGAGGTTGAGCGACTCCGAGGCGTTCTTGGTGAAGATCACCTCGTCGCGGCTCGGCGCGTTGATGAAGGCCGCGACCTTGTCACGGGCGCCCTCGTACAGCGCCGTCGCCTCCTCGGCGACCGTGTAGACGCCTCGGTGGACGTTGGCGTTGTGACGCTCGTAGTACTGGTTGAGCGCGTCGAGGACCTGCCGCGGCTTCTGGGAGGTCGCCGCGGAGTCGAGGTACACGATCTTCTTGCCGTCGTGGACCACGCGATCCAGGAGCGGGAAGTCCTTGCGGATCGCCTCGGTGTCGAGGAGGCCGGAGAGCCCCAGATGGGCAGAAGTCACGCGGATGCGCCACCCTTCACGTACTTGTCGTAGCCCTCGTTCTCCAGCTGGTCGGCGAGCTCGGCGCCGCCGGACTCGACGATGCGGCCGTTCGCGAACACGTGCACGAAGTCGGGCTTGATGTAGCGCAGGATGCGCGTGTAATGGGTGATCAGCAGGGTGCCGACCTCACCGGTCTCGCGGACGCGGTTGACGCCCTCGGAGACGATGCGCAGGGCGTCGACGTCGAGGCCGGAGTCGGTCTCGTCGAGGATCGCGATCTTCGGCTTGAGGAGCTCCAGCTGCAGGATCTCGTGGCGCTTCTTCTCACCGCCGGAGAAGCCCTCGTTGACGTTGCGCTCGGCGAAGGCCGGGTCCATCTGGAGCTGCTCCATCGCGGACTTGACCTCCTTCACCCAGGTGCGCAGCTTGGGCGCCTCGCCGCGGACGGCGGTGGCGGAGGTGCGCAGGAAGTTGGAGACCGAGACACCGGGGACCTCGACCGGGTACTGCATGGCGAGGAAGACGCCGGCGCGGGCGCGCTCGTCGACCGACATCTCCAGGACGTCCTCGCCGTCGAGGGTGACGGTGCCGCCGGTGACCGTGTACTTCGGGTGACCGGCGAGGGAGTACGCCAGGGTCGACTTGCCGGAGCCGTTGGGGCCCATGACGGCGTGGGTCTCGCCCTGCTTGATGGTCAGGTCGACGCCCTTGAGGATCTCGCGGGGGCCGTTCTCCGCCTCGACGGAGACGTGCAGGTCGTGGATTTCAAGCGTAGCCATGGGTGACTCAGGACTCCTGGGTGACGGAGACGAGCACATCGTCCCCTTCGATCTTTACGGGGTATACGGGGACGGGGCGCGTCGCGGGAAGGCCCGAGGGCTTGCCGGTGCGCAGGTCGAAGCTGGAGCCGTGCAGCCAGCACTCGATCGCGCAGTCCTCGACCTCGCCCTCCGAGAGGGAGACGTTCGCGTGCGAGCAGATGTCGTTGATCGCGAACACCTCGCCCTCGGTGTGCACGACCGA
This sequence comes from Streptomyces sp. NPDC055815, assembly GCF_053616475.1. Classification (NCBI taxonomy): domain Bacteria; kingdom Bacillati; phylum Actinomycetota; class Actinomycetes; order Kitasatosporales; family Streptomycetaceae; genus Streptomyces; species Streptomyces sp. NPDC055815. Next base: position 17,176 of record NZ_JBSHDU010000026.1, read on the forward strand.
CACCGGCGTGCCGTCGACCTCGACCCGCTTCGGGGTGTCGGCCTCCAGCTCGCTCAGCGCGCAGACTCGGACGAAGGCCATCAGACGGAGGCCTCCAGCTCGGCCTCGATCTTGGCGAGGAGTCGCTCCTGGACGTCCGGCAGACCGATCTGCTGGACGAGCTCCGCGAAGAAGCCGCGGACGACGAGGCGGCGGGCCTCGGCCTCCGGGATGCCGCGGGCCATCAGGTAGAAGAGCTGCTCGTCGTCGAAGCGGCCGGTGGCCGAGGCGTGACCGGCGCCGGCGATCTCGCCGGTCTCGATCTCCAGGTTCGGCACGGAGTCGACCCGGGCGCCGTCCGTGAGGACCAGGTTCCGGTTGAGCTCGTACGTGTCGGTGCCCTCGGCGGCGGCCTCGATGAGCACGTCGCCGATCCAGACGGCGTGCGCGTCCTGGCCCTGCAGCGCGCCCTTGTAGGCCACGTTGGACTTGCAGTGCGGGACGTTGTGCGTGACCAGGAGGCGGTGCTCCTGGTGCTGGCCGGCGTCCGTGAAGTACAGGCCGAAGAGCTCGGCCTCGCCGCCGGGGCCCGCGTAGGCGACGCGCGGGTGGAGGCGGACGACGTCGCCGCCGAAGGTGACGACGACCGACTTGAAGGAGGCGTCGCGGCCGATCAGGGCGTTGTGCTGGCCGACGTGGACGGCCTTCTCGTCCCAGTCCTGGACGGAGACGACGGTCAGCTTCGCGCCGTCGCCGAGGACGAAGTCCACGTTGGCGGCGAGCACCGCGTCACCGGTGTGGTCGATGACCACGACGGCCTCGGCGAAGGCGCCGAGCTCGATGACCTGGTGGCCGTAGGCGACACCGCCGACGCCGTGCACGGAGATGCGGATCGGCTCGGTGAGCACCGCCTCCTTGGCGACGGTGACGACCGAGGCCTTCTCGAAGGAGGAGTACGCCTGGGCGGCGACGCGGTCGACGGGCGTGCCGGCCTTGCCGAGGCGCTCGTCGTCGCGGCCGACGGTCTCCACGGTGACGCCCTCGGGGGCCTCGACCTCGACGCGGACGCCCTCGCCGTTCGCGACGGCGGTGCCGTCGTGGAGGCCGCGCAGGCGCGCCAGCGGCGTGAACCGCCACTCCTCCTCGCGGCCGTGCGGGACGGGGAAGTCCGCGACGTCGAAGGACGGGGGCGCGCTCATGCGCGTGGCGACGGTGGACTCGGCGGCCACCGCGATCGAGCCGGCGGTGGTGGAGCCCGCCGGGATGTTCTGAGCCTCAGCCATGGCTGTCGTCTTGCTCTCTTCCTGCCTCGTCTTACGGGCCCGCCCCGTGCGGTGGGCCGGTCCGGCCGGGCGCCTTGCGGCGCCGGCCGGGAACCTGCCGTCGTGCGGCGGACTCGCGGGGCTCAGCGACTGAGCCCGGGTCGTTTGCCTGGTCTGCGGGGCGCTCTAGCCCACCGCGCCTTCCATCTGCAGCTCGATCAGCCGGTTGAGCTCCAGGGCGTACTCCATGGGGAGCTCCTTGGCGATGGGCTCGACGAAGCCGCGGACGATCATCGCCATGGCCTCGAACTCGGTGAGGCCGCGGCTCATCAGGTAGAAGAGCTGGTCCTCGGAGACCTTGGAGACGGTGGCCTCGTGGCCCATGGAGACGTCGTCCTCGCGCACGTCCACGTAGGGGTACGTGTCGGAGCGGGAGATCGTGTCGACGAGCAGCGCGTCGCAGAGCACGTTGGACTTGGCGCCCGGGGCACCCTCGCCGATCTCGATGAGACCGCGGTAGGAGGTGCGGCCGCCGCCTCGCGCCACCGACTTGGAGACGATGTTGGAGGAGGTGTTCGGGGCCATGTGGACCATCTTGGCGCCGGCGTCCTGGTGCTGGCCCTCGCCCGCGAAGGCGATGGACAGGGTCTCGCCCTTGGCGTGCTCGCCCATGAGGTAGACGGCCGGGTACTTCATGGTGACCTTGGAGCCGATGTTGCCGTCGACCCACTCCATGGTGGCGCCCTCGTAGGCGACGGCGCGCTTGGTCACCAGGTTGTAGACGTTGTTCGACCAGTTCTGGATGGTCGTGTAGCGGCAGCGGCCGCCCTTCTTCACGATGATCTCGACGACCGCGGAGTGCAGCGAGTCGGAGGAGTAGATCGGGGCGGTGCAGCCCTCGACGTAGTGGACGTAGGCGTCCTCGTCGACGATGATCAGCGTCCGCTCGAACTGGCCCATGTTCTCCGTGTTGATGCGGAAGTAGGCCTGCAGCGGGATCTCGACGTGCACGCCCTTCGGCACGTAGATGAACGAGCCGCCGGACCAGACGGCCGTGTTCAGGGAGGCGAACTTGTTGTCGCCGACCGGGATGACGGTGCCGAAGTACTCCTTGAAGAGCTCCTCGTGCTCCTTCAGCGCGGTGTCGGTGTCGACGAAGACGACGCCCTGCTCCTCCAGGTCCTCACGGATCTGGTGGTAGACGACCTCGGACTCGTACTGGGCGGCGACACCGGCGACGAGGCGCTGCTTCTCCGCCTCCGGGATGCCGAGCTTGTCGTACGTGTTCTTGATGTCCTCCGGCAGGTCCTCCCAGGACTCGGCCTGCTTCTCGGTGGACCGCACGAAGTACTTGATGTTGTCGAAGTCGATGCCGGAGAGGTCGGAGCCCCAGGTCGGCATGGGCTTCTTGTCGAAGAGACGCAGACCCTTGAGACGCAGCTTGAGCATCCACTCGGGCTCGTTCTTCTTCGCGGAGATGTCGCGGACGACGTCCTCGTTCAGTCCGCGCTTGGCCGCGGCGCCAGCCGCGTCGGAGTCGGCCCAGCCGTACTCGTACCGACCCAGGCCCTCGAGCTCGGGGTGGCTGATCTCGGTGGTCATGCGGGGTTCCTCCCGGCCGTGCTTGCGGATGCTGATTCGGTGGTCTGTGGGGCGCCGTGCGGGATGAACGTGGTGCAGACGCCGTCACCATGCGCGATGGTGGCCAGACGCTGGACGTGCGTTCCCAAGAGGCGGGAGAAGAACTCCGTCTCCGCCTCGCACAGCTGGGGGTACTGCTCGGCGACGTGGGCTACCGGGCAGTGGTGCTGGCAGAGCTGCTCGCCGACCGGCGCGTTCCGCGCAGTGGCAGCGTACCCGTCCGCCGTGAGGGCCTTGGCCAGTGCCTCGGTCCGCTGGGCGGGCTCGGCCGATTCGACGGCCTCGCGGTACGCCCCGGCCTGGGCCTCGATCCGGTCGCGGGCGAAGGCGGCGACGGCCGCCTCTCCGCCGGCGTTGCGCTCGATCCAGCGGAGCGCCTCGACGGCGAGGGAGTCGTACGACTGGTCGAAGGCGTCCCGGCCGCAGTCGGTGAGCGCGAAGACCTTCGCGGGGCGACCACGGGCCCGGGTCCCGTAGACGCGCTTCTCGCGGGCTTCGACGACGTTCTCGGCGACCAGCGAGTCGAGGTGGCGGCGGACGGCGGCCTGGGTGAGGCGGAGCCGTTCGGCCAGATCGGCGACGGTCGAGGGACCGTGGTCCAGGATCGACCGCGCGACCCGGTTGCGCGTGGAACGCTCTCGGGTCGCGAGTTCCTCCACCGGAGCCGCGCCAACGTTTTTCACAACGCCATTGTTGCGTAATTAATCGCGAGGTGACAAGCGACGCCGGGACCGGCCACGGTGCTGTGCATCACTCAGGTAAGGCTTACCTGACCTGCGGAAACGATCATTGGTGGGATGAATCCGAAGCCCCGCGCACCGGGGTCCCCGGCGGGCTCTCTAGACTTCCGGGCATGTCAATCGAGTCCGTCGACAGCGCCGTCCAGGTCCGCGGCCTGGTCAAGCGGTACGGAAACAAGACCGCCGTCGACGGCCTCGACCTCGACGTCCGCGCCGGCACCGTCACCGCAGTCCTCGGCCCCAACGGGGCCGGCAAGACCACCACCATCGAGACCTGCGAGGGCTACCGCAGGCCCGACGGCGGCACCGTCCGCGTCCTCGGCCTCGACCCGGTCGCCGACGCCGCCGCCCTGCGGCCCAGGATCGGCGTGATGCTCCAGTCGGGCGGCGTCTACTCCGGTGCCCGCGCCGACGAGATGCTCCGCCACATGGCGAAGCTGCACGCCCACCCCCTCGACGTGGACGCCCTCGTCGAGCGCCTCGGCCTCGGCTCCTGCGGCCGCACCACCTACCGGCGCCTCTCCGGCGGCCAGCAGCAGCGCCTCGCGCTCGCCATGGCCGTCGTCGGCCGCCCCGAGCTCGTCTTCCTCGACGAGCCCACCGCCGGACTCGACCCGCAGGCCCGCCGCGCCACCTGGGACCTCGTCCGCGAGCTGCGCGCCGACGGCGTGACCGTGGTCCTCACCACCCACTTCATGCAGGAGGCCGAGGAGCTCGCCGACGACGTCGCCATCGTCGACGCCGGCCGGGTCGCCGCCCAGGGCAGCCCCGAGGAGCTCTGCCGCGGCGGCGCCGAGAACACCCTGCGCTTCACCGGCCGCCCCGGCCTCGACCTCGGCTCCCTGCTCAAGGCGCTGCCGGACGGCTCGGCCGCCGCGGAGACGCTCCCCGGCACGTACCGGATCACCGGCACCGTCGACCCGCAGCTGCTCGCCACGGTCACCACCTGGTGCGCCCAGCACGGCGTCATGCCCGACGGCATCTCCGTCGAACGCCACACCCTCGAAGACGTCTTTCTGGAACTGACCGGCAAGGAGCTGCGCGGATGAGCACCGGTACGTACGCGCCGAAGCCGGGGGCCGCCCCCGTCGGGCGGATGATCGCCGCACAGACCGCCCTGGAGACCAGGATGCTGCTGCGCAACGGCGAGCAGCTGCTCCTGACGGTGATCATCCCCTCGCTGCTCCTGGTGCTGTTCTCCACCGTCGACATCGTCACTGTGCCTGTTTCAAAGACGGGGGGCGCCGACAAGGCCGTCGACTTCCTCGCCCCCGGCGTCCTCGCCCTGGCCGTGATGTCCACCGCCTTCACCGGCCAGGCCATCGCGACCGGTTTCGAGCGGCGGTACGGGGTGCTCAAGCGCCTGGGCGCCTCACCGCTCCCCCGCTGGGCGCTCATGACCGCCAAGACGCTCTCCGTCCTCGTCACCGAGGTCCTCCAGGTCGTGCTCCTGACGGCGATCGCCCTGGCCCTCGGCTGGTCCCCGCACGGAAACCCCGCGTCCGTCCTGCTGCTCCTGCTCCTCGGCACCGCGGCCTTCTCCGGGCTCGGTCTGCTGATGGCCGGCACGCTCAAGGCCGAGGCCACCCTCGCCGCCGCGAACCTGGTCTTCCTGCTGCTCCTGGTGGGCGGCGGGGTCATGGTCCCGCTGGAGAAGTTCGGCGCCGCGGGCGACGTGCTCGCGCTGCTGCCGATCTCGGCGCTCTCGGACGGCCTGCGCGACGTCCTCAGGGACGGGGCCTCGATGCCGTGGGCCGACGCGGGGATCCTGGCCGTCTGGGCCGTCCTGGGGCTCGGGGCGGCGGGCAGGTTCTTCCGCTGGGAGTAACCGTAAGGTTCCGTTCCGCCATATACGCCCCCCTCGTGAAAGCGCGCACAAGCGCCGTCCTACGATAGGGCCCGTGCAGACCCCCCTCGCCCTCATCGCCCAGCGCTGGACCCCGTCCCCCCGGACGCTCCGGCGCGCCGCGCTCGCCGCCGTCGTGATGAGCGTGCTCATCATCGTCACGGGCGGCGCGGTCCGGCTGACCGGTTCCGGTCTCGGCTGCGACACCTGGCCGAAGTGCACCGACGACAGCCTCATCGTCACGCCCGAGCAGGGCTACCGGGGCGCGATCGAGTTCGGCAACCGGATGCTGACGTACGTGCTGTCGGCGGCGGTCGGCTGGGCGATCATCGCCGCCCGCTCCACCAAGCCCTGGCGGCGCGGGCTCACCCGCCTCGGCTGGGCCCAGTTCTGGATCGTGATGAGCAACGCCGTCATCGGCGGCATCACGGTGTGGATGGGCCTCAACCCGTGGACCGTCGCCGGCCACTTCCTCGCCGCGAACTCCCTGCTCACGGTCGCCGTCATCACCTGGCACCGCACCGGCGAGGGCGACACCGCCCCCCGGCCGCGCGTCCCCCGCCCGGTCCGCAAGCTGTCCTGGGCGATCACGCTCGTCTCCGCCCTGCTGATCGTCCTCGGCACGACGGTCACCGGCGCCGGCAAGCACGCCGGTGACAGCAGCGACGTCCCGCGCATGCCGTGGGACTGGACGAACGCCGCCCACGTCCACGCCATCGCCGCCTGGGTCGTCTGCGCCCTCGCGCTCGCCATGTGGCTGGTCCTGCGCGTGGTGGACGCCCCGGACGACACCCGCGCCCGCGCCCGCGACCTGCTGATCGTGCTGCTCGCGCAGGGCGGCATCGGTTACGTCCAGTACTTCACCGGAGTCCCCGAGCTCCTGGTCGCCGCGCACATGCTCGGCTCCTCGCTGATGTGGATCGCGGTCCTGCGCCTGGCCCTGAGCCTCCGCGAGCGCCCGCTCCCCACGCCGGAGATCCCGGCCCAGACCGACCCCGAGCTCGCGACCGCCTGAGCCACCAGGGCCGGGTCCGCGGCCGTCCGGAGCCTCCGGGGCCCCCGCACCGCGCGGGGCCCCGGAGGTTCCGTCTATACGGACACCGGCCCGCGCAGCGGCGCCTCGGGCAGATAGCCGGAGCGGACCCCCGGCTCCCAGCCGTGCGCCAGGTGCGCGAGCGCGGCCAGCGCGACGGCGCCCGTGGGCAGCAGGGTCCTCGGCTGCGGATCGGCACCGACACCCGCGCGGTGCTCCTCCAGCCGCTCCGCGAGCGCCTGCTCGAAGGCCTCGCGGTCGTCGTCGAGCAGCACGCGCAGCAGCCGCTGGTCCGGGCCGAGGGGACCGGCCCCGTCGAGGGCCCGCGCCGCGGCCGCGCGCTCCTCCGCGTCGGGCCGCCGCACCGGGACGGGCCCGGACACGGCACCGGGGTACGGCCCGCTCTGGACGGTCAGGTAGGCGCAGAGCGCGTCCATCTCGGCGAGGTCCGCCGGCTCCGAGACCGAGTCCAAGCGCGAGTACGGGACCCCGGAGCGGATCGCGGGCGCGTAGTCCTCCCGGAGCAGCGGACCGATCACCCGCCGCCGCTCCCAGGCCAGCCCGCTGATCAGGCACAGGGCGAAGGTGTCGACCCAGGTCCGGGCGGTGGGCACCCGGTGGTCCCGGTCCCAGCTCTCCTCGAAGAGCTGGTCGTCGCTGGAGAGCGTCCGCTCGGCGAGGGGCAGCGGGACCTCCCAGTCGCCGCCGGGGAAGCACCCGATGCCCAGCACGCCGAGGGCGCACTCGGCGGCGGTGAGCAGCGCCGTCCGCGAGGCGTCCGCGGCGAGCGCGGGGTCCTCCAGGGTGCGGGCCCCGACGTGGTCGAGGAGCTGGTCGCGCAGCTCCCCGAGCCCCGACAGCGACATGCCGCCGTAGCGGAGGTCGTGCCAGCGGTCGAAGGCCAGCATCCAGGCGTCCTCCAGCGCCTTCCCGATCCTCGTCCCGTCGACCTCGTGCCGTGCCACTTCCCGCATGCCGCGCTCCCCGTGATCCGTTCGATCGTGCCCGGGAACGCTACCAACGGGCACTGACGGTCCGGGTCCGCCGGGTCACGCGAGGCGGTAGACCCGTCGCGCGTTCCCCGCCGCGATCATCTCGGCGACCCTCTGCGCGTCCGTACGGGACCAGGCGCCGTCCATGACCCATTCGCCGAGCACCCGGGTGAGCGCCGAGCGGAACGCGCCGGCCGCGACCACGTGGAGTTCGGGAAGGCCCTGGGCGCCGCTGGAGAACAGCAGCTTGCCGAAGGGGGCGCGCTCCAGGACCTCGGCGAGGACGGCCGCCGCCCGGGCACCCGTGTGGGCGAGGACCGGGCCGAGGTCGGCGTACACGTGCGGGTGACGTGCGGTGAGGTGGGCCGCCGCCCGGTGGTGCGGATAGGTGTGGAGCAGGACGAGGTCGGCGCCGAGGCCCGCGGTGGCGGCGGCGAAGCCGTTCAGGGCGGCCGGATCCTCCGTGTGCAGCTGGAGGGGGCGCCCCGCCGTCACCGCGATCCAGAGCAGATGGCGCAGCAGGACGGGGTCGGTGAGCCGGCCGCCGGCCGGGCGGGTGGCGAGCCAGCGGCCCGCGGCCCCGCGTACCTCTCCGGGGCCCGGCGGTTCGGGCAGGGCCGCGAGCCCGTCCCGTACCCCCGGGGCCGAACCGAACGCGACCGCGCCGGCGGCGGCCCCGTGGACGGCCTCGGTGAGGTTGGCGAGGAAGGCCTCGACGGTGCCCGAGGTGTCGGCGACCTGTTCGGCGAGGGGTTCGAGGCGGACGATCTCGTGGGCCTCGGCGGCCCCCGCCGCGCCGAGCTCGGCGGGGCGGGTGAGGTCGCCGGGCAGCCCGGTGTCGACCAGGTAGGTGGAGATCCCGGAGGAGCGGAGCAGCCGGCGGCCGGCCTCGGCGGCGCCGAGTTCCCGGCGACGGGCGAGGTAGCGGGCGGGCGGGCAGTGCGGTTCGAGGCCGAGGAGCGGCGGGCACCAGCGGCGCACGGCGAAGCCGGTCTGGGTGTCGAAGAAGGTGGTGCCCGCGGCGGGCAGCACGCCGCCCCCGCCCAGGTGCGCACCCAGCTGGGCCTCGAAGGTGCCGAGGCCGAGCTCCGTACGGAGCACCCCGTGGCAGTACTGGTCCACCAGGTGCGGCGTGTCGATCATCTCGGGGGGCTCCCTGTGTGGACGTGTCTCCACACGTCCTAACGGGTGAGCCCCGCGCGAGGTTGTTGCCTCAGCCGTTGTCAGCTGTTGGAGGGGCCGCCGATCTGGATACCGGCCATCCGGGTCCACTCGTACGGTCCGGTGGAGACCTTGGCGGCGAACTCGCCGTCGAACTCCTCGTGGAGGGTCAGACCGGCCTTCTCGGCGGCCTTGGTCGCGACCTCGTACGTCGGCGCGACGAGGTCGCCCCAGCCGCCGTCCGTGCCGACCAGGACGATCCGGGTGCCCGCCTGGCCGATGTGCGCGAGGTGCCCCTCGGAGCCGCCGTGGGCCTTGGAGAAGGCCTGGATCTCCTTGGCGAGCCGGGCCGCCTTGCGCTCTGCCTGCTTCGTTTCTGCCATGACACGGATGCTACCGAGGGGTAGATCGAACGGCGACGGCCGGGCCATGTGGGCTGTCCCACGTGACCCGGCCGTCGGCCGGACGCGATCAGATGAGCGCTGTCTCAGCGGAGGAAGGGGTCCACCGCGACCGCCACGAAGAGCAGCGAGACATAGGTGATGGACCAGTGGAAGAGGCGCATCTCCTTGAGCTTGGCGCCCGTCACCTCGGCCTTGGCGCGGTTGAGGAGCGCGTGCGCCTCCCAGAGCCACCAGCCGCCGGTCAGCAGCGCCACGGCGGTGTAGAACCAGCCGGTGTAGCCGAGCGGGGTGAGGAGCAGGGAGACGGCGACCATGACCCAGCTGTAGATCACGATCTGCTTGGCGACGACCTTGTTGGAGGCGAGCACCGGCAGCATGGGCACGCCCGCGCGTGCGTAGTCGTCCTTCACCTTCATCGACAGCGGCCAGTAGTGCGGCGGCGTCCAGAAGAAGATGACGAGGAAGAGGATGACCGCGGCCCACGACATCGAGTTCGTGACGGCCGACCAGCCGATGAGCACCGGCAGACAGCCGGCGATGCCGCCCCAGACGATGTTCTGGGCGGTGCGCCGCTTGAGGATCATCGTGTAGATCACGACGTAGAAGAGGAGCGCGCCGAGCGAGAGGGCGGCGGACAGCCAGTTGACGAGCAGGCCGAACCAGAGCGTCGAGACCACGGCGAGGGTGAGTCCGAAGACCAGGCCCTCGCGCGGGGTGAGCACGCCGGTGACGAGCGGGCGCTGGGAGGTGCGGTCCATCAGCGCGTCGATGTCGCGGTCGATGTACATGTTCAGCGCGTTGGCGCCGCCCGCGGAGAGGTAGCCGCCGAAGCAGGTGGCGAGCACCAGCCACAGGTCGGGCACGCCCTGCTCGGCGAGGAACATCACCGGAACGGTCGTGATGAGCAGAAGCTCGATGATCCGCGGCTTGGTCAGCGCCACGAATGCCTTGACGCGGGCCCCGAACGGCCGATGGCCCCCCGGGCTGGGAGTCAAGACGACCCCTGCGGGTCGGGACTCGACGGCCGTCACGCACACCCCTGACAGAGAAATTCCCAGCAAGCTCCCCGGGTGAAGACGGGGTAAAGCTTGCGCGTACCACGCCACTGTAGACGTTGCCCAGACGCCGATCTTCGCGGGGGTGGGGTCGTGTTGGTGCGGTACGTCCCAAGGGGTGGACACGGTTCCGGGGCGGCTCCGGGCGTGGCTCGGGAGGCGAACTCCCACGACCACCGGCACTCTTGCTGTGTCCTTCTATTTCTCCGCTCATTTGAGGGGCATGGACACGAAAAGAGGGGCGTTCTGCGGGGGTAGGCTCGACAACGCCGGTACACCCTCAGTCACCGGCTTCAGACATGTGGAGAGGAGCCCTGACCCAGGGTGAGCACTAAGCCGACCACCACAGACCTCGAGTGGACCGAGTTGGACCAGCGGGCCGTCGACACCGCCCGCATCCTGGCCGCGGACGCCGTACAGAAGGTCGGCAACGGCCATCCCGGTACGGCGATGAGCCTTGCGCCCGCCGCGTACACCCTCTTCCAGAAGGTGATGCGGCACGACCCGGCCGACCCCGAGTGGGTCGGGCGCGACCGGTTCGTCCTCTCCGCGGGACACTCGTCCCTGACCCTCTACACCCAGCTGTACCTGGGTGGGTTCGGTCTCGAGCTGGACGACCTGAAGGCCTTCCGCACCTGGGGCTCGAAGACCCCCGGCCACCCGGAGTACGGTCACACCGCCGCCGTCGAGACGACCACGGGCCCGCTGGGCCAGGGTGTCGCCAACGCCGTGGGCATGGCGATGGCCGCCCGCTTCGAGCGCGGCCTGTTCGACCCGGAGGCCGCCACCGGCACCTCCCCGTTCGACCACCGCGTCTACGTGATCGCCGGCGACGGCTGCCTGCAGGAGGGCATCTCCGCGGAGGCGTCCTCGCTCGCCGGCCACCAGAAGCTCGGCAACCTGATCCTGCTGTGGGACGACAACCACATCTCGATCGAGGGCGACACCGAGACGGCCGTGTCCGAGGACACGATGAAGCGGTACGAGGCGTACGGCTGGCACGTCCAGCGCGTGGAGCCGCAGTCCAACGGCGACCTGGACCCGGCCGCGCTGTACGCGGCGATCAAGGCCGCCGAGGCCGAGACCGAGCGTCCGTCGTTCATCGCGATGCGCTCGATCATCGCCTGGCCCGCCCCGAACGCGCAGAACACCGAGGCCGCGCACGGCTCGGCGCTCGGCGACGCGGAGATCGCGGCCACCAAGCGCGTCCTGGGCTTCGACCCGGAGCAGACCTTCGAGGTCGGCGACGAGGTCATCGCCCACACCCGCGCGCTCGGCGACCGCGGCCGTGAGGCCCGCGCCGCGTGGGAGAAGCAGCTCGCCGAGTGGCGTACGGCCAACCCGGAGCGCGCCGCCGAGTTCGACCGCATCCAGGCGAACGAGCTGCCGGCCGGCTGGGCCGAGAAGCTCCCGGTCTTCGAGCCGGGCAAGGGTGTCGCGACGCGTGCCGCGTCCGGTCAGGTCCTGCAGGCGCTCGGCGCGGTGATCCCGGAGCTGTGGGGCGGCTCGGCCGACCTCGCCGGCTCCAACAACACCACGATCGACAAGACGTCCTCCTTCCTCCCGGAGGGCAACCCGCTGCCGGAGGCCGACAAGTACGGCCGCACGATCCACTTCGGCATCCGCGAGCACTCCATGGCCGCGGAGATGAACGGCATCGCGCTGCACGGCAACACGCGGATCTACGGCGGCACCTTCCTGGTGTTCTCCGACTACATGCGCAACGCGGTGCGGCTCTCCGCGCTGATGCACCTGCCCGTGACGTACGTCTGGACCCACGACTCGATCGGTCTGGGCGAGGACGGCCCGACGCACCAGCCGGTCGAGCACCTGGCCTCGCTGCGCGCGATCCCGGGTCTGAACGTGGTCCGTCCGGCCGACGCCAACGAGACGGCCCTGGCCTGGCGCGAGATCATGCAGCGCCACACCAAGGTCTTCGGCAAGGGCGCCCCGCACGGTCTGGCGCTCACCCGCCAGGGCGTGCCGACGTACGCGCCGAACGAGGACACCGTCAAGGGCGGCTACGTGCTGTTCGAGGCCGAGGGCGGCACGCCCGAGGTCGTGCTGATCGGTACGGGCTCCGAGGTGCACCTGGCCGTCGAGGCCCGTGAGCAGCTCCAGGCCGCCGGCGTCCCGACCCGTGTGGTCTCGATGCCGTCCGTGGAGTGGTTCGAGGAGCAGGACCAGGCGTACAAGGACTCGGTCCTGCCGCCGTCGGTGAAGGCCCGGGTCGCGGTCGAGGCCGGTATCGGTCTCACCTGGCACAAGTACGTCGGTGACGCCGGCCGGATCGTCTCGCTCGAGCACTTCGGTGCCTCGGCGGACGCGAAGGTCCTCTTCCGCGAGTTCGGTTTCACGCCGGAGGCGATCGTCGCCGCCGCGCGGGAATCCGTGGCCGCCGCCGCGCGCTGACGTCCGTACGTACGACTTAATTGGAGATGCAACTCTCATGACAGACGCTCTCAAGCGCCTCTCCGACGAAGGCGTCGCGATCTGGCTGGACGACCTCTCGCGCCAGCGGATCACGTCCGGCAACCTGGCCGAGCTGATCGACCAGAGCCACGTGGTCGGTGTCACCACGAACCCGTCCATCTTCCAGAAGGCCATCTCGGAGGGGCACGGCTACGACCAGCAGCTGGCCGACCTCGCCGCCCGCAAGGTGACCGTCGACGAGGCCATCCGCATGATCACGACGGCGGACGTCCGTGACGCCGCCGACATCCTCCGGCCGGTCTTCGACGCGACGGACGGCCAGGACGGCCGGGTCTCCATCGAGGTCGACCCCCGTCTCGCCCACGAGACGGCCGCCACCATCGCCGAGGCCAAGCAGCTGGCCTGGCTGGTGGACCGCCCCAACACCCTGATCAAGATCCCGGCCACCAAGGCGGGTCTGCCGGCGATCACCGAGGTCATCGGCCTCGGCATCAGCGTCAACGTCACGCTGATCTTCTCGCTGGAGCGCTACCGCGCGGTCATGGACGCCTACCTGGCGGGTCTGGAGAAGGCCCGCGAGCGCGGCCTGGACCTGTCGAAGATCCACTCGGTGGCGTCCTTCTTCGTGTCCCGCGTGGACACGGAGATCGACAAGCGCCTGGTGGCCCTCGGCACCGACGAGGCCAAGGCGCTCAAGGGCAAGGCCGCCCTGGCCAACGCCCGTCTGGCCTACGAGGCGTTCGAGGAGGTCTTCTCCTCGGACCGCTGGGCCGCCCTCGACAAGGCGCAGGCCAACAAGCAGCGTCCGCTGTGGGCCTCGACCGGCGTCAAGGACCCGGCGTACAAGGACACCCTGTACGTCGTGGACCTGGTCGCCCCCGGCACGGTGAACACCATGCCGGAGGCCACCCTGGAGGCCACCGCCGACCACGGCGAGGTCACCGGTGACACCATCCGCGGCACCTACGCGCAGGCGCGCGCCGAGCTGGAGGCCGTCGAGAAGCTGGGCATCAGCTACGACGACGTCGTCCAGCTCCTGGAGGACGAGGGCGTCGACAAGTTCGAGGCGTCCTGGAACGACCTGCTCAAGTCCACCGAGGCGGAGCTTCAGCGCCTCGCACCTTCGGAGGCGTAAGCACTTTGAGCGCAGTCCACGGAGCCAACCCGCTCCGTGACGCCGCAGACCGACGGCTCCCGCGCATCGCGGGGCCGTCGGGTCTGGTGATCTTCGGCGTCACGGGCGATTTGTCCCGTAAGAAGCTGATGCCTGCCGTCTACGACCTGGCCAACCGCGGCCTGCTGCCGCCGGGCTTCTCGCTCGTCGGCTTCGCCCGCCGCGAGTGGGCGGACGAGGACTTCGCGCAGGAGGTCTACGAGGCCGTCAAGCAGCACGCGCGCACCCCCTTCCGGGAGGAGGTGTGGCAGCAGCTCATCCAGGGCATGCGGTTCGTCCAGGGCGACTTCGACGACGACACGGCCTTCGAGCAGCTCAAGTCGACGATCGAGGAGCTCGACAAGGCACAGGGCACGGGCGGCAACTTCGCCTTCTACCTGTCCGTGCCGCCGAAGTTCTTCCCGCTGGTCGTCCAGCAGCTCAAGAAGCACGGCCTCGCCGACCAGAAGGACGGTTCCTGGCGCCGCGCGGTCATCGAGAAGCCCTTCGGGCACGACCTGGTCTCCGCCAAGGAGCTCAACGAGGTCGTCCACGAGGTCTTCCCGCCGGACGCGGTCTTCCGGATCGACCACTACCTCGGCAAGGAGACCGTCCAGAACATCCTGGCGCTCCGCTTCGCCAACACCCTCTTCGAGCCGATCTGGAACCGGTCGTACGTCGACCACGTGCAGATCACCATGGCCGAGGACATCGGCATCGGCGGCCGCGCCGGCTACTACGACGGCATCGGCGCCGCCCGTGACGTCATCCAGAACCACCTGCTCCAGCTGCTCGCGCTGACCGCGATGGAGGAGCCCGCCTCCTTCGACGCCGACGCGCTGGCCGCCGAGAAGACCAAGGTCCTCGGCGCGGTGAAGCTGCCCAAGGACCTGGGCAAGTCCACGGTCCGCGGCCAGTACGCGGCCGGGTGGCAGGGCGGCGCCAAGGCCGTCGGCTACCTCCAGGAAGACGGCATCGACCCCCAGTCGAAGACCGACACCTACGCGGCCATCAAGCTGGAGATCGACAACCGCCGCTGGGCGGGCGTCCCCTTCTACCTGCGGACCGGAAAGCGCCTGGGCCGCCGCGTCACCGAGATCGCGGTCGTCTTCCAGCGCGCCCCGCACTCCCCCTTCGACCACACCGCGACCGAGGAGCTCGGCCGCAACGCCATCGTCATCCGGGTCCAGCCGGACGAGGGCGTCACGGTGCGGTTCGGCTCCAAGGTGCCCGGCACCCAGATGGAGATCCGGGACGTGTCCATGGACTTCGCGTACGGCGAGTCCTTCACGGAGTCCAGCCCCGAGGCGTACGAGCGGCTCATCCTCGACGTCCTGCTCGGCGACTCCAACCTCTTCCCGCGCGTCGAGGAGGTCGAGCTGTCCTGGAAGATCCTCGACCCGATCGAGCAGTTCTGGGACAAGCACGGCAAGCCCGCGCAGTACCAGTCCGGGACCTGGGGTCCGGTCGAGGCGGACGAGATGCTCGCACGAGACGGCAGGAGCTGGCGCCGGCCATGAAGACCGACCTGACGGACACCACGTCCTCCAAGATCAACAAGGCGCTGGTGCTCGGGCGGCGGGCGATCGGCACGCCGGCCGTCGGCATGGTGCTCACCCTCGTGATCGTCACCGACGAGGAGAACGCCTACGACGCGCTGAAGGCGGCCAACGAGGCGTCCCGCGAGCACCCCTCGCGGACCCTCGTCGTCATCAAGAGGGTCTCGCGCTCCCCGCGGGACCGTGCCAAGGCACGGCTCGACGCCGAGGTCCGCCTCGGCGCCGACGCCAGCACCGGCGAGACGGTGGTGCTCCGGCTGTACGGCGAGGTCGTCGACCACGCCCAGTCGGTGGTGCTGCCGCTGCTCCTCCCGGACGCCCCCGTCGTCGTCTGGTGGCCGGTGAACGCGCCGTCCGACCCGGCGAACGACCCGCTGGGCGCGCTCGCCCAGCGCCGCGTCACCGACACGTACGCCGCCGAGCAGCCCATCCAGGAGCTGACCGCGCGCGCGGACGCGTACACCCCGGGCGACACGGACCTCTCGTGGACCCGGATCACCCCGTGGCGTTCGATGCTGGCCGCCGCGCTCGACCAGGTCGTGTGCGAGGTCACCTCGGCCGAGGTCGAGGGCGAGGAGTTCAACCCGAGCGTCGAGCTGCTCGCGATGTGGCTGGCCGACCGGCTGAAGGTGCCCGTGCGGCGCGCGACGTCGGCGGGCCCCGGTCTCACCTCCGTACGGATGGAGACCAACGCCGGCCCGATCGTCCTCGACCGGCCGGACGGCTCGCTCGCGACGCTCTCCATAGAGGGCCAGCCGAACCGTGCCGTGGCGCTCAAGCGCCGCGAGACGGCCGAGCTGATCGCGGAGGAGCTGCGCCGCCTCGACCCGGACGACACCTACGCGGCGGCGCTCAAGTTCGGTCTGGAGCGGCTGGACGAGGAGGCGGCGACGACCGCCCCCGAGCCCGTCGTGGAGACGGTCGTGGAGACGGTGACGGAGGCGGAGGCGGTCGTGGAGACGGCCCCCGCCGCCAAGCCCGCCGCGAAGAAGACCCCGGCCAAGAAGGCGGCGGCCAAGTGAGCACCCCCCAGCTGGTCGTGCACCGCGACAAGGAGCTGATGGCCGAGGCCGCCGCGGCCCGGCTCATCACCCGGATCGTGGACGCCCAGGCCGCCCGCGGCTCCGCCTCGGTCGTGCTGACCGGCGGCCGCAACGGCAACGGGCTGCTCGCGGCGCTCGGTGCGGCGCCCGCGCGGGACGCGGTCGACTGGTCGCGGCTCGACCTGTGGTGGGGCGACGAGCGGTACCTGCCCGAGGGCGATCCCGAGCGGAACGTCACCCAGGCCCGTGCCGCGCTGCTCGACCGGGTGCCGCTGGACCCGGCGCGGGTGCACGCCATGCCCGCCTCGGACGGTCCGTACGGCAGCGACGTCGACGCGGCCGCGGCCGCGTACGCGGAGGAGCTGGCCGCCGCCGCGGGTCCCGGTGACCATGGCGGGGTGCCGACCTTCGACGTGCTGATGCTGGGCGTCGGCCCGGACACCCATGTGGCCTCGCTCTTCCCGGAGCTGCCGGCGGTCCGCGAGACCGAGCGGACGGTGGTCGGGGTGCGCGGCGCGCCGAAGCCGCCGCCGGTCCGCGTCTCGCTGACGCTTCCGGCGATCCGGGCGGCCAAGGAGGTCTGGCTGCTCGCGGCCGGTGAGGACAAGGCGAAGGCCGCGGCGATCGCGCTGTCGGGCGCGGGCGAGGTGCAGGCCCCCGCGGCCGGTGCCTACGGCCGCTCGCGGACGCTGTGGCTGCTCGACGCGGCCGCCGCGTCGGAGCTGCCGCGGAGCCTGTACCCGCCGGCCTCGGCCTGACGCACCTGTACGGAGGCCCGGTTCACCTCTCGGTGGGCCGGGCCTCCGGCGTGTGTACGGGAGGCTCCGCGGGCTCCAGGAAGGGCGCGAGGAGCTCCGGTACGGCTCCGGCGGCGAAGGTCAGGCCCTGGCTCTCGCCCGCGTCGGGGATATCGTACGCCCCCTCGCCCGCGGCCGTCGTGGCAGTGAGGGTCAGGAGGCCGGCACGGCGCTGGAAGTACGACTGCTTGACGGTCCAGCCGATGACGCCGGAGCGCTGGAGGGCGACCGTCGTCCGCCGCAGAGCGCCCGAACGGGTCACCAGATAGGCGCCGCTGACGCCGTGTCCGAGGGCGCGGTACGCGTCGAGCGCGAGCAGCACCGCGAGCGGG
Source organism: Streptomyces sp. NPDC055815 (assembly GCF_053616475.1). Taxonomy (NCBI): domain Bacteria; kingdom Bacillati; phylum Actinomycetota; class Actinomycetes; order Kitasatosporales; family Streptomycetaceae; genus Streptomyces; species Streptomyces sp. NPDC055815. The sequence continues at coordinate 34,606 of NZ_JBSHDU010000026.1, forward strand.
GTGAGGACGAGGGCGCAGCCGGCCGCCACGTACAGCAGCGCCGGGGTGAGCAGCAGGCCGAGGACGGCCAGGACCGCGGCGGGTCCGAGGACGCTCCACAGGGCCCGGCGCAGCCGCCGGGCGCGGGCGGCCCGGGGATGGCCGGCGAGGGGTGCCCCGGTGGGCGGCTCCGGCTCGCGCAGGACCTGGGCGGCGACCCGCTGGGCATGCTCCCGGGGGACGGCGGGCAGCAGGTTCTTCAGATCGGCGTGCTGGTCGTCGTCGTCCTGGGCGAGGCCGGTGGCGACGGCGTCGACGCGGGCGGCCCCGAACAGCCGCACCCCGAGCGGCTCGACGAGCTCGACGCCGCGCAGCCGGCGCTCCTCCAGGCTCACCGAGCGGGCGGTGAACAGGCCGCGGCGGACGCGGAGGGTGCCGCCGGGCTCGCGCTCCAGGCGGTAGTTCCACCACATCTCGATCCAGAGCCCGAGGGCGCCGACGGCCCCGACGGCGGTGGCGAGCAGCACCAGGTCGACGACGATCCAGGTCAGGGCGGTGCTCTGGAAGCGGTCCCCTATCCAGTCGATGACCTTGCCCTGGGCGCCGAACCACTCGCTGACCTGCATGACGGCGCCGGCCGCGGCGCCGCCGAGGGCGGGGGCGAGGAAGGAGACCGGGGCGTAGCGGATCCAGCGCGGGTCGAGGGTGGCGAGGGCGCTGTCGTCGCCGGGCTCCTCGGGGGCGGCGGTGCGGGCGAGGAGCTCGTGGCGGAGCCGCTCGCCCTCGGCCCGGGTGACCAGGTCGAGTTCGAGGGTGGACTCCCCGCCGGTGTGCTCGCCGGTGCCGATGCGGACCTTGACGAGGCCGAGGACGCGCTGGAGGGGGTTGGCGGTGAGGTCGACGCTGCGGATCCGCTCACGGGCCAGGGAGCGGCGCTTGAGGAGCAGCAGACCGGTGTGCAGGTCGACCCGCTCGGAGCCGACGCGGTAGCGGGTGCGGCGCAGCCGGATCCAGTCGGCGGCGGTGCCCGCGAGGACGAGCAGGGCGGCACCGGCGAGGACCCAGGCGACGGCCTGCCAGAGGGGCCGGCCGCCCGAGAGTCCGGCCACGACCGGGAGGGCCGCGCCGCCGGCCACCCCGCAGAGGACGGCGGCGCCGGCGAGCAGGGTGCGCGGGTCGAGCCGCCGCCACCGCTCCTCCTCGCTCATGTGGCGTCCCCGGGGGTCGCCCGGGTCAGGAGGGTGAGCCGCTCGGCGAGTTCGGCGGCGAGCTCGTGGTCGAGTCCCTCGATGCGGATCGCCCCTTTGGAGGAGGCGGTGGTGACGGTGACGGTGGCGAGCCGGAGCGCCTGCTCCAGCGGGCCCCGTACGGTGTCGACCGTCTGGATCCGGGACATCGGGGCGATCCGCCACTCCTGCCGGAGGGCGCCGGTGCGCACGTAGACGGCCTCGTCGGTGACCTCCCAGCGGTGCACCCGGAACCACCAGGCGGGGAAGAACGCGGTGCAGGCGAGGCCCAGGGCCGCCACGGCCCCGGCCGCGAGCAGCAGCCAGGACCGGGCGGGCCCGATCAGCGCGCCGAGCACGGCCAGGACCACCACCGGGACGGCGGTGGTCACGAGCAGTCGGACCCGCCACCAGGTGACGGCCCGTGTGTCGACGGCGTTCCTGGGCGGCCGCAGCCGCACCGCGTTCTCCCCCGTCATCCGGTTACCGTCCGCGCAGCGAGCGGTAGACCGAGACGAGCCCGGCGGTGGAGCTGTCGAGCTGCTCGGCCCCCTCGCCCTCCGTCAGGACCGGCTCGATCTTCTTGGCGAGGACCTTGCCGAGTTCGACGCCCCACTGGTCGAAGGAGTCGATGTTCCAGATCGCGCCCTGGACGAAGACCTTGTGCTCGTAGAGCGCGATCAGCTGGCCGAGGACGGACGGGGTGAGCGCCTCGGCGAGGATCGTGGTGGTCGGGTGGTTGCCCTGGAAGGTCTTGTGCGGGACGAGCTCCTCGGCGACGCCCTCGGCCCGTACCTCCTCGGGCGTCTTGCCGAAGGCGAGCGCCTGGGTCTGGGCGAAGAAGTTGGCCATGAGCAGGTCGTGCTGGGCGACGAGCCCGGGCAGCAGGTCGTCGACGGGCCGGGCGAAGCCGATGAAGTCGGCCGGGATGACCTTGGTGCCCTGGTGGATCAACTGGTAGTAGGCGTGCTGCCCGTTGGTGCCGGGGGTGCCCCAGACGACGGGGCCGGTCTGCCAGTCGACGCGCCTGCCCTCGCGGTCCACCGACTTGCCGTTGGACTCCATGTCGAGCTGCTGGAGGTAGGCGGTGAACTTGGACAGGTAGTGGGAGTACGGCAGGACGGCGTGCGACTGGGCGTCGAAGAAGGCGCCGTACCAGACGCCGAGGAGGCCGAGGAGCAGCGGCGCGTTCTCCTCGGGCGGGGCGGTGCGGAAGTGCTCGTCGACGAGGTGGAAGCCGTCGAGCATCTCGCGGAAGCGCTCCGGGCCGATGGCGATCATCAGGGAGAGGCCGATGGCGGAGTCGTAGGAGTAGCGGCCGCCGACCCAGTCCCAGAACTCGAACATGTGGGTGGTGTCGATGCCGAACTCCTCGACCTTCTCGGCGTTGGTCGAGAGGGCCACGAAGTGCTTGGCGACGGCTTCCTGGCCGGCCTTCAGCCCGGTGAGGAGCCAGGTGCGGGCGGAGGTGGCGTTGGTGATCGTCTCGATGGTGGTGAAGGTCTTCGAGGCGACGATGAACAGGGTCTCGGCGGGGTCGAGGTCGCGGACGGCCTCGTGGAGGTCGGCGCCGTCGACGTTGGAGACGAAACGGAACGTCAGGTCCCGCTGGGTGTAGGAGCGCAGGACCTCGTAGGCCATGGCGGGGCCGAGGTCGGAGCCGCCGATGCCGATGTTCACGATGTTCTTGATCGGCTTGCCGGTGTGGCCGGTCCACTCGCCCGCGCGGACCCGGTCCGCGAAGGCGCCCATCTTGTCGAGGACGGCGTGGACGCCGGGGACGACGTTCTCCCCGTCGACCTCGATGACGGCCCCGCGGGGCGCGCGCAGCGCGGTGTGGAGGACGGCGCGGTCCTCGGTGGTGTTGATCTTCTCGCCGCGGAACATGGCGTCGCGGAGCTCGGCGACGCCGGTGACGGCGGCGAGTTCGCGCAGCAGGGTCAGCGTCTCGTCGGTGACGAGGTGCTTGGAGTAGTCCAGGTGGAGGTCGCCGACGCGCAGGGTGTTGCGGGTGCCCCGCTCCGGGTCGGCGGCGAACAGTTCGCGCAGATGGGTCTCGCCCAGCTGCTCACGGTGCTTGCCGAGGGCCGCCCACTCGGGCAGCCGGTTGAGCCTGGTACGGCCCGCCCGTCGCCCACCACCACCCTTCTGCGGAGCGCCCTGCGCACTGCTTTCATTGCTGGTCATCTCGGACATCGCCCACTTCTTCTCAATACTGCTTGTCTGCCCCGCTGCACCCCCAACCTAATTGATCAGGGGGCCCAACGACGCGACGGCGAGCGCGAACAGCGCCGCCGCGAGAAGGGCCGGTGTGTGCGGTCCCAGACCGGCGGCCGCGGCGCCGCCGAGCAGGGCACCGAGCGGTGCGCCCGCGACGGCGAGGGTGCGGAAGGCCGCGGCGATGCGGCCGAGCATCCCTTCGGGGGCGCGCTCCTGCATGAGGGTGGTCTGCTGGACGTTCCACACCGTCCCCATGAAGCCGAACACCGCCATCGCACCGATCGATACCGCGAGGACCGGCACCGCCCCGATGAGGACGAGGCAGCCGGTCTGGACGGTCCCGGCGAGCAACACGGCCCGTATCCGGCCGGTCCGTTCGGCGATGCGCCGGGCGAGGAAGCCGCCGGCGACGGCACCCAGCGCGTAGGCGGTGATGGTGGCGGCGTATCCGGCGTCCCCCGCGTGGAGGCCGTCGGTGACGAGGACGACGAGGGTGGCGATGAGGGCGCCCATGCCGATGTTGCACAGGGTGGTGGCCGTGCACAGCCACCACAGGTGCCGGTCCGCGCGCAGCACCGCGAGTCCTGCGGCCATCTCGGCGCGGAGGGTGGACCCGGCCGGGCGGGGCGGCCGTTCGGGTGCGCCGGTGCGCAGGGAGGCGATGAGGAGGGCGGCCAGGACGTACGTGACGGCGTCGGCCGCGTACGGGACGGCGGGCCCGGCGAGGAGCAGGACGGGCACGGCGGGTCCGGCGAGGAGGCCGCCGGCGAGCTGCTGACCGGTCATCAGACGGGCGTTGGCCGCGGCCAGGGTCTCGGCGGGGACGAGCGCGGGCAGCAGGGCGGTGGCCGCGTTGTCGAAGAGGGTCTGCAGGGTGGTCAGGGCGAAGGCGAGGACGAGCAGCAGGGCGATCGTGGCGTGCCCGAGGGCCACGGCCGCGGCGAAGGCGGCGACGAGTCCGCCGCGGACGAGGTCGACGGCCCACATGGCCCGGCGCTGGTCGACGCGGTCGGCGACGGCCCCGCCGAGGAGCCCGAAGAGCAGCCAGGGCAGGAAGCCGCAGGCGGTGACGGAGGCGATGAGGAAGGGGTCGTCGGTGAGCGAGGCGGCGAGCAGGGGCAGCGCGGCGGTGCGCAGCGAGTCGCCGAACCGGGAGACGACCGCGGCCGTCCACAGGCGTCCGAAGCCGCCCCGCCAGGCGGGCGCCGCCCTGGTGCCGCCCACTGTCTCCGTCGCCGCCACGGCGCCCCCTCGGTCCGGTGGTCCCCTGTGCGACCGACCGTAGAGGACGCCACTGACAGTGCCCGTTTCCGCCCGGTCTCAGTGGCCGCCGCGGTGCAGCCGGCCCTCGTAGCGGGCTTCGAGGAGGAGGTTGCGCTCGTGGCCGCCGGGGGTGTTGGCGGAGACGTACACGGGCGGTTCGTGTCCCTCGGCGAGGAGGAGCGCGAGGGTGTCCGCGACGGTCATCTGGACGAGGAGCGCGGAGGTGAGGGTGGAGATCCCGCAGGCGGCGCCGCCGCCGGGGAGCGGGAGGACGGCGTCGCCGGTGGGGGCGCAGTTGTCGAGGACCACGTCGGCGAGGTCGGCGAGCCGCCCGCCGCCGGCGTGGAGGGCGGGGACGGCGCGGGTGTGCGCGAGGGAGGTGAGGGCGACGAGCCGGTGTCCGGCGCCGGTCACCTTCACCGCCAGGTCGACGACCGCGTTGTTGACGCCGGAGCTGGAGATGATCACGAACAGGTCCTGCGGGCGGGGGTCGGCGAGGGCGTAGAGCCGTTCGGCGAGGCCCGGGGCCCGTTCCAGGAGCGGGTCGGCGAGGACGGCGGGGTCCTCCCCGCCGCGCAGCACGAGGTCGGCGAGCGAGAGGCGGTTCGTGGGGACCAGGCCGCCGGCGCGGCCGGCGATCTCCAGGGCGGCGGCCTGGGAGTGGCCGGTCCCGAAGGCGTGGATGACGCCGTCGGCGGCGACGCAGTCGGCGAGGAGCCGGGCCGCGCGCGGGACGGCGTCCGCGTTGGCGGCGACGGCGCGCTCGACGGCGTCCCGGGCCCGGTCGGCGAACGGCGCGGCGCCGAGCTCGGGCCGGGGCAGGGCGGCGGACATGGCGGAGGCCTCCACTGGTTCGGTCACTGACGCACGAACGGGCCTTGCCCGCGAACCGAGTTCGCGGGCAAGGCCCGTTCGTCACACCGTCACACCACGCTTCAGATCTCGCCGCGCAGTTTGGCGAGCGCCTCGGCGAGGATCGCCTCGCCGTCCGCGTCGCTGCGCCGCTCACGCACATAGGCGAGGTGGGTCTTGTACGGCTCCGTGCGCGGCGGGTCCGGCGGGTTGTCCCGGTCCTGGCCCGCCGGGAAGCCGCAGCGCGGGCAGTCCCAGGTATCCGGGACCGCCGCGTCGCTGGCGAAGCTCGGCTGCGTCTCGTGCCCGTTCGAGCACCAGAAGGAGATGCGGAGGCGCGGTGCCGACTCGCCCCGCTCGGCCTCCCCCATCGGCCCCGCTCCGACCCGGCTTCCCCGGATCGCGTTGCCACTTGCCACGGTCGTAACTCCCTGCGTGATGGTGCTCGAAGATGCCCCAGTCTACGTAAGGCCCAACGCGCGTCCAGTGATTGGAGTTACCCGTCCAACTTCATCAGCAGACCAAGTACCACAATGCAGGAGAACCAGAGCAGACCGACCACGACCGTGATCCGGTCCAGGTTCCGCTCGGCGACCGAGGAGCCGCCGACGGAGGACTGCATGCCGCCTCCGAACATGTCGGAGAGGCCGCCGCCCTTTCCCTTGTGCATCAGCACGAGCAGCATCAGCAGCGCGCTGAAGACGATCAGGGCGATCGAGAACCCCATAACCACGGCTGGACCAACTTCCTCGGACTTATACGGACGGGGGCCGGGCACCTGCCCGACCCCCGCAAGGGTACGACGTAACTCCGCTACCGCATACTCACTGGTCGCGGAAGCGCACGATCTTGACGAACTCGTCGGCGTCCAGCGCCGCGCCGCCCACCAGGGCGCCGTCGACGTCCGGCTGCGCCATGATCGCGGCCACGTTGCCGGCCTTGACCGAGCCGCCGTACTGGATGCGGACCTTGTCGGCCAGCTCCTGCGAGTACAGCTCGGCGAGGCGGCCGCGGATCGCCCCGCAGACCTCCTGGGCGTCCTCGGGGGTGGCGACCTCGCCGGTGCCGATGGCCCACACCGGCTCGTACGCGATCACGATCGTCTCGGCCTGCTCGGCCGGGACGTCCTTCAGACCGCCGTCGACCTGCGCGAGGGTGTGTGCGACCTGGTTGCCGGCCTTGCGGACGTCCAGGCCCTCGCCGACGCAGAGGATCGGGGTCACGCCGTGCTTGAAGGCGGCCTTCACCTTGGCGTTGCAGACCTCGTCGTTCTCGGCGTGGTACTGGCGGCGCTCGGAGTGGCCGACGGCGACGTAGGCGGCCTTCAGCTTGGACAGCATCAGGCCCGAGATCTCGCCGGTGTAGGCACCGGAGTCGTGCGCCGAGATGTCCTGGGCGCCGTACTTGATCTTGAGCTTGTCGCCGTCGACCAGGGTCTGGACGGACCGCAGGTCGGTGAAGGGGACCAGGACCGCGACCTCACAGGCGTCGTAGTCCTTGTCGGTCAGGGCGAAGGCGAGCTTCTGGACGTGGGCGATGGCCTCGAGGTGGTTGAGGTTCATCTTCCAGTTGCCCGCCATCAGCGGGGTGCGGCCAGAAGAAAGGGATGCAGACATAAAGGGGTCAGTCCTCCAGTGCGACGAGGCCGGGGAGCTTCTTGCCCTCGAGGTATTCGAGGGAGGCGCCGCCGCCGGTCGAGATGTGGCCGAAGGCATTCTCGTCGAAGCCCAGGGTGCGGACGGCCGCGGCGGAGTCGCCACCGCCGACCACCGTGAAGGCCGGGGAGTCGACGAGCGCCTGGGCGACGGCCTTGGTGCCCTCGGCGTAGTCCGGGTGCTCGAAGACGCCCATCGGACCGTTCCAGAAGACGGTGCCGGCGTCGGCGAGCTTCGCGGCGTAGAGCTTACGGGTCTCCGGACCGATGTCCAGGCCCTCCTGGTCGGCCGGGATGGCGTCCGCGGCGACCGTGGTGGGGTTGGCCGGAGCCTTGGTCTTCAGGTCCGGGAAGTCGGCCGAGACCAGCACGTCGACGGGGAGCACGAACTCCACGCCGCGCTTCTCCGCCTCCGCCAGGTACCCCAGGCACGCGGGGATCTGGTCCTTCTGGAGCAGCGAGATGCCGACCTCGTGGCCCTTGGCGGCCAGGAAGGTGTACGCCATGCCGCCGCCGATGAGGATGCGGTCGGCCTTCTTCAGCAGGTTGTCGATGACAGCCAGCTTGTCGGAGACCTTGGCACCGCCGAGCGCGACCACGTAGGGCCGCTGGACCTCGTCCGTGAGCTTCTTCAGGACGCCGACCTCGGTGGCGATGAGGTAGCCGGCGGCGTGCGGGAGGCGCGCCGGGAGGTCGAAGACCGAGGCGTGCTTGCGGTGCACGGCGCCGAAGCCGTCGCCGACGTACAGGTCGGCGAGGGCCGCGAGCTCGTCCGCGAAGGCGCCGCGCTCGGCGTCGTCCTTCGAGGTCTCGCCGACGTTGAAACGCAGGTTCTCGATGACGGCCACCTGGCCGTCGGCGAGGCCGGCGACGGTGGCCTTGGCCGAGTCGCCGACGGTGTCGGTCGCGAACGCGACCTCGGTGCCCAGCAGTTCACCGAGGCGCGTGGCGGCCGGGGCGAGCGAGAAGGCCGGGTCCGGGGCGCCCTTGGGGCGGCCCAGGTGCGAGGCGACCACGACACGGGCGCCCGCGTCGGCGAGCGCCTTCACCGTGGGGACGACGGCGCGGATGCGGCCGTCGTCGGTGATCTTGGTGCCTTCGAGCGGCACGTTGAGGTCGGCACGCACGAACACGCGCTTGCCTGCGACGCCGGCTTCGAGAAGCTCGTCGATCGTCTTCATCTGTTAACAGACTCCTTGGTACGCGGTGGAGCACACAAACAGGGCTCGCACAGCGCGACGTTGCGCTGCCCGAGCCCTGCTCCCATCGAAAACCCGCCCTGAAGCTTAGAGCTGGCCGCCGACGAAGACGGTGAGGTCGACGAGACGGTTGGAGTAGCCCCACTCGTTGTCGTACCAGCCGAGGATCTTGACCGTGTTGCCCTCCTGGACCATCGTCAGGGAGGCGTCGAAGGTGCAGGACGCCGGGTCGCTGACGATGTCCGAGGAGACGATCGGGTCCTCGGTGTAGAACAGGATGCCCTTGAGGTCGCCGTCCTCGGCGGCCTTCTTGAACGCGGCGTTGACCTCGTCCTTGGTGACCTCGCGGTCGAGGGTGACGACCAGGTCGGTGGCGGAACCGGTCGGGACCGGGACGCGCATGGCGATGCCGTCGAGCTTGCCCTTGAGCTGCGGGAGGACCAGGGCGGTGGCCTTGGCGGCACCGGTCGTGGTCGGGATGATGTTCTCCGCGGCGGCGCGGGCGCGGCGCAGGTCCTTGTGCGGGAAGTCCAGGATGCGCTGGTCGTTGGTGTACGCGTGGACCGTCGTCATGAGGCCCTTGACGATGCCGAAGTTCTCGTCGAGGACCTTGGCCATCGGCGCGACACAGTTGGTGGTGCAGGACGCGTTGGAGATGACGTCGTGCTGCGCGGCGTCGTACTTGTCCTGGTTGACGCCCATGACGATGGTGATGTCCTCGTCGGTGGCCGGAGCCGAGATGAGGACCTTCTTGGCGCCGCCGGCGAGGTGCTTCGCGGCGTCGGCCTTCTTGGTGAAGATGCCGGTCGACTCGATGACGATGTCGACGCCCAGGTCGCCCCAGGGGATGTCGGCCGGGTCGCGCTCGGACAGCACCTTGATGGTGTGACCGTCGACGGTGATGGTGTCGGCGGTGTGGGTCACCTCGGCCTTGAGGCGGCCCAGGATGGTGTCGTACTTCAGCAGGTGTGCGGTGGTCGCGGTGTCACCCAGGTCGTTGACAGCCACGACCTCGATGTCGGCACCCTGCTCAAGGAGCGCGCGGAAATAGTTCCGGCCGATGCGGCCAAAGCCGTTGATGCCTACGCGGATCGTCACGAACCGATCTCCTCGTTAGGAACGCCGGTGTATCGACGCCGGCGAGATTTTTGTTTTTTGGGATGTCCCCGACCGCTTACGACCCTACCTCCCCAGCTGCCCGCCGGTGACATCCCGCGCAGCCGTACGAGCCCGGAAAGTGAGGGAAAACGGCCGACGGCCCGTGCCTACCAACGGGTACGGGCCGCCTTGGGACCTTTGTCCCGACTACTCTCCGTCAGCGCCGGAGAGCTCCGAGGGCCCGCCCGAGGAGCCGTGCGCGCTCCGCCGTGCCGGGCACGTGCTCCAGGCCGAAGCCGAGGAGGACGGTGTCACGGGTGGTGACCGCGGCCTGCGAGTGGAAGAGCGCCGCGGAGCGCGTCCAGTCGGAGGCGTTGCCGGGGCTGCCGGCCGGGGCGCCCGGCGCGGACCAGGCGCCGAGGGAGGTCTCGAAGCCCTCCGTCTCGGTGGTGGCCCCGGTGATGAGCCGGGTGTCGTCGACGAAGGCGCCCATCTCTCCCGTACCGGGGTCGGAGATGTACGAGACCGCGAGCTCGACCTTCTTGCCCGCCCAGGCGCTCAGGTCGACGGAGGCCTGCCGCCAGCCGTTGGAGGGGCCGGTGAAGGCGTTCCAGGAGCCGGTGGTGCCGGTGGGCGCGCAGCCGTCCTCGCCGACGGTGAGGTAGTGGGCGAGGAAGGGGTGGCCGCGGACGTAGTAGCCCTCGCCGCAGTCGGCCGGGGGCTGCGGCGATGTGCCGCCGTTGACGTCGGGCAGGGTCGTCCAGTCGTCCTGGCCGAGGGTGTGGGCCTCGACGACGAGGTTGTCGTAGCCGGGCTCGGTGTCGTAACTGACCTGGAAGTCCAGGCGCGGCTTCGATCCGGCGGCGACGCCGGTGAGGTCGACGGTCCTGGCGAGCCGCGCCCAGGTGTCGTCGGCGTGCTTGACGGCCGCGAACGTCGAGCCCTCGGCGGGCTCGAAGGGGGTGCGGATGCCGGGGTAGTCGCCGGCGGAGGCGCTGCTCGCGAACTGCGGGAACCGCTCCGGCTTCAGCGTGTCCGAGGTGACCGTGTACGCGCCCGCGTTGTCCAGCGGGTTGCCGGCGGAGGCGCCGAGCGTCGCGCCGGTGCCGGCGAAGGCGCCCGTGCCGGCGAAGGCGGGCGGGTTCTTGAGGCCGGCGCGGTGGTAGGCGCCGAGGTAGTACTGGGCGAAGTCGTTGGACTCGGCCCGGCCGATCTCGGTGAGCCCGCCGGACTTCTCGCCGGCGTTGATCAGCTTGCCGCCCTCGTTGAGGTAGGCGCGGACGGCGAGCTGGGCGGCGCCGGAGGGGCGCTCGGCGCCGGTGTACCAGACGACGGTACGGAAGTGGGAGAGGACGCCGAGGGCGTCCGGGGCGCCCTGGGTGGCGACGTCCCAGACGGCGGCCGCGCGCTTGTTGTCGGCGAGCGCCTTCACGTAGTCGGCGGTGTGCCGCGCGGCGGTGGTGCCGCCCTCGTCGGCGAGGACGAGCACGTCGCCGCGGGGGCGCTCGGCCACCTTGTACGTGAAGGGGGCGGAGGCGGTGGCCCTGCCCTCACGGGTGCGGGCGGTGAACCAGACCTCGACGGAGTCGCCGGGGCGGGCTCCCTCGACCTCGGCGCGGTACTCGTCGAAGTACAGGTTGTCGTCGCCGCCGAAGGTCTCGCCGCCCTTCCAGGCCTCGACCTCCTCGCTGTGGGTGCGGCCGCCGTTGATCCGGTACATGAGGGTCTTGGCGCGCAGCGACTTGCGGGCGGTGACGGCGACCTCCTGCTCCGCACCGCGGGCGTAGGAGGTCGCGAAGGTCTTCGGGGTGAGGTCGGGGGCGTCGATGCCGACCGGGGAGACGGGCCGGTCCGGGTGGGCGGCGGTCTCCGCGACGGCGAGCGCGAAGGGGATGTTCTTGGCGAACTCGGCCTGGATCAGCTTCTCGTCGTCCGGGAAGGTGAAGACGGAGGCGCAGTCGCCCGGGTTCCACGCGTCGTTCGGGTCGACGCGGGAGGCGGTGGCACAGGTCGACATCTCCGGGGTGAACATCTGCATCCCGTTGACGTTGGCGGCGTGTCCGTCCGCCTCGCCGTTGGTGATGTACAGCTCCGAGGAGACCTGCGGCCGGTAGCCGGGCACGGCGGACTTCTGCGGGGTGCCGGCGAGGGCCTTGAGGGCCACGTCGTCGGGGGTGTCGGTGGCGACCTGCCAGCCGACGCCGTACAGCAGGAGCTGGGCCGCCGAGTGGTAGTTGATGCCGTACGCGAAGCCGATGCGCTTCTGGAAGGCGTCGAGGGCCCGCGTCTCGGGCTCCGACATGGGGCCCTTGCCGCGGAAGGTCTCGTCGGCCGGGTCGGGGGACGAACCCTCGTCGTCGTAGCCCCACTTGTAGGCGAAGTTGCGGTTGAGGTCGACGCCGTCGCCGGGGGCGATCCTCCCGTCGCCGTCGTTGTCGCGGAGGTTCTTGCGCCACTGCCGGTTGGCGGGGTCGGCGTGCGTGAAGTCGTAGCCGTCCGGGTTGGCGGAGAGCACGAACCACAGCTCGGTGGAGTCGACGATGCGGGTGATCCGCTCGTCCTTGCCGTAGTTGTCGAGGTAGTGGTGCATCAGCCGCCGGGTCATCTCGGGGGTGATCCACTCGCGCGCGTGCTGGTTGGACATGTACAGCGTGGCGGGCTTCGAGCCGTCCTTGGCGCGAGGGGCGCCCTTGGTCAGCTTGAGGGCGAGGATGTCCTGCCCCTTGAGGGTCTTGCCGAGGGAGACGACCTTGGTGAGCCCGGGGTTGGCCCGCGCGGTGTCCAGGATCTCCTGCTTGAGGCCGCCCTGGCCTCCGTACGGGCGGAAGACGCCGTCCCCGGCCGCGGCGACCCGCTTCTCGGTCTGGGCGGTGAGGTGGTGCTCGGCGATCTCGACGCCCTGGCCGCGCAGCTGCCCGGCCTGCCGTCCGGTGAGGAAGAGCTCGACCGTCGCGGAGCCCTTCGCCGGGACCTGCTCTGTGAGTTCATGGGCGTCGGCGCCGGCGTCGAGGAGCAGCGGGACCTGCTCCTGGGTGACCTCGGCGCGCCAGACGGAGAGGGCGTCGCCGCCGTCCCGGTCGTTCGGCTGCGCTCCGGCGACGGGTGCCGCCGCCACTCCGGCGATCAGCAGTGAAGCCGCGGCGAGGATCGATCTCGCTCTGCGTCTCATGTGCCCCCCTTGCTGTTGTCTGTCACGAAGGTGAACAGACGCCAGGCTCTTGGGCGCTCATGGGACTGTCAAGGGTGCCTCGCGGGCGGACGAGAAAGCTGCCGGTGCCTCAGAAAGGCACCGGCAGCGCGGAGTTCACCGTTCCGTACGCAGACTCCGTACGGGTCTCCCGTACGGGCTCAGCCGACGAGGCTGTCGTCCAGCTCCTCCGTCAGGTTGGACTCGGTCCCGGGGATGCCCAGGTCCTGCGCCCGCTTGTCGGCCATCGCGAGCAGCCGGCGGATCCGGCCGGCCACCGCGTCCTTGGTCAGCGGCGGGTCGGCGAGCGCGCCCAGCTCCTCCAGGGAGGCCTGCTTGTGCTCCATGCGGAGCCGGCCGGCGGCGGCGAGGTGCTCGGGCACCTCCTCGCCGAGGATCTCCAGGGCGCGCTGCACCCGGGCGCCCGCGGCGACCGCGGCACGGGCCGAGCGGCGCAGGTTGGCGTCGTCGAAGTTGGCCAGGCGGTTGGCGGTGGCGCGGACCTCGCGCCGCATCCGCCGCTCCTCCCAGGCGAGCACCGACTCGTGCGCGCCGAGCCGGGTGAGCAGCGCGCCGATCGCGTCGCCGTCGCGGACGACGACCCGGTCCACGCCCCGCACCTCCCGGGCCTTCGCCGCGATGGAGAGGCGGCGGGCCGCGCCGACCAGGGCGAGGGCGGCCTCAGGACCCGGGCAGGTCACCTCCAGGGAGGAGGAGCGGCCGGGCTCGGTCAGCGAGCCGTGCGCGAGGAACGCGCCGCGCCAGGCCGCCTCGGCGTCACAGGTCGCACCGGAGACCACCTGCGGGGGCAGGCCCCGGATGGGGCGGCCGCGGCCGTCCACGAGACCCGTCTGCCGGGCGAGCTGGTCGCCGCCGGCCACCACCCGCACCACGAAGCGCGAGCCGCGCCGCAGCCCGCCGGGGGCCATCACGATCAGCTCGGAGCTGTGCCCGAAGATCTCCAGGATGTCCCGCTTGAGGCGGCGGGCCGCCATCGCGGTGTCCAGCTCCGCCTCGATCACGATGCGGCCGCTCACCAGGTGCAGCCCGCCCGCGAACCGCAGGATCGACGAGACCTCTGCCTTCCTGCAGCAGGTCCGGGTGACGGGAAGCCGGGAGATCTCGTCCTTCACCGCTGCCGTCATCGCCATGGGCCGATCCTTCCATGCATCCGAAAAATACGGTCGTACGCGGCGGCCAACAGCTCCGGGTCATGCTTCGCGGAGCCGTCGGGCCCGGCCACCGGCGCCAGCTCGACCGCGGCACCGAGCCGCTTGGCGGCATCGGCGAGGGACTCGCGGTCGGGCACGGCGGCCTCGTCGGCCAGCACCACGTCCAGGGCGAGTTTAGGGGCGTGTCGTCCCAAAACCTCCAAATGACGCTGCGGGGAGAAGCCCTCGGTTTCTCCGGGCTGCGGCGCGAGGTTCAGCGAGAGCACCTTCCGGGCCTTCGTCTCGGCCAGGGCGTCGAGGAGCTCGGGGACCAGGAGGTGCGGAATCACCGAGGAGAACCAGGAGCCGGGACCGAGCACCACCCAGTCCGCGTCCAGGACGGCCGCGACCGCCTCCGGCACGGCCGGCGGGTCGTGCGGCACGAGGTGCACGGACTGCACGTCGCCGGGGGTGAGCGCCACGGTGGCCTGGCCGCGCACGGTGTCCACGTCGTCCGGCCGCTCCGGGTCGTGGCCCCTGACCAGGGCCTGGAGCTCCAGGGGCACCGCGGACATGGGCAGCACCCGGCCCTGGGCGCCGAGCAGCCGGCCGACCAGGTCGAGGGCCTGGACGGGGTCGCCGAGCTGCTCCCAGAGGGCGACGATCAGCAGATTGCCGACGGCGTGGCCGCCCATCTCGCCCTTGGACTGGAAGCGGTGCTGGATGACCCGGGCCCAGGTCTGGCCCCAGTCGTCGTCGCCGCAGAGCGCGGCGAGCGCCTTGCGCAGATCGCCCGGGGGCAGCACGCCGAGCTCCTCCCGGAGCCGGCCGCTGGAGCCCCCGTCGTCGGCGACCGTGACGACGGCGGTGAGGTCGCCGGTGATCCGGCGGAGGGCGGCGAGGGAGGCCGACAGGCCCATGCCGCCGCCCAGCGCGACCACCTTCGGCTGGGCGCCGCGCCTGCGGAGCGTACGCCGCACCGCGAGGGTGGAGGTACGCCGACGGTACGGCTTCACTCGCGCCCCATGTCCCGGTGGACGACGACGGTCTCGACCCCTTCGGAGGCGAGGCGGGCGGCGAGGCGCTCGGCGGTGGCGACGGAGCGGTGCTTGCCGCCCGTGCAGCCCACGGCGATGGTCACGTACCGCTTGCCCTCGCGGCGGTAGCCCGCGGCGATCAGCTGGAGCAGCTCGGTGTAGCGGTCGAGGAACTCCTTGGCGCCCGGCTGGTTGTAGACGTAGTTCGACACCTCCTCGTTGAGGCCGGTGAAGGGGCGCAGCTCGGGGACCCAGTGCGGGTTCGGCAGGAAGCGCATGTCGACGACGAGGTCGGCGTCGACCGGCAGTCCGTACTTGAAGCCGAAGGACATCACGGTGGCCCGGAGCTCGGGCTCCTCGTCGCCGGCGAACTGGGCGTCCATCTTGGCGCGCAGCTCGTGGACGTTGAGGCTGGAGGTGTCGATCACCAGGTCGGCGTCGCCGCGCAGCTCGCGCAGCAGGTCGCGCTCGGCGGCGATGCCGTCGGTGATGCGGCCGTCGCCCTGGAGCGGGTGCGGCCTGCGGACCGACTCGAAGCGCCGGACCAGGGCCTCGTCGGAGGACTCGAGGAAGACGATCCGGCGGGTGACCTGCTTGGCGTCCAGGTCGGCGAGGGACTCCCTGAGGTTGTCGAAGAACTGCCGGCCGCGGACGTCCACGACGACGGCGATCCGGGCGACATTGCCCTGGGAGCGGGCGCCGAGCTCCACCATGGTGGGGATCAGCGCGGGCGGCAGATTGTCCACGACGAACCAGCCGAGGTCCTCCAGGCACTTCGCCGCGGTGGACCGGCCGGCTCCGGACATGCCAGAGATGATCACCAGCTCGGGAATGGCCGCCTCGGCGCCGTTGTCGCCGGCGGTCTCCTTCGTGCCCGTACTCACGTGTCCTGCTCCGTCTTCTCGGTCGTGCTCGTCGTGCGTGTGGCGCTCGCTCATGCGCTGGTGCCCCCGTCGTCTTCCATGATCTCTCCTGTGGCCGTGTTCACGGCGGGTGCGGCGGGGGCCGCCTGGGCCAGGGCCACGGCGACCGCCTCCGCGGTCTTCCGGCCGAAGCCGGGGACCTCACAGATCTGCTCGATTGTCGCCTGCTTCAGCCGCTTCACCGAGCCGAAATGCTTGATCAAGGCCTGTTTGCGCGAGTCTCCGAGGCCGGGGACGGCGTCGAGCGGGCTGGTCCGGAGGCGTTTGGTCCGCTTGGACCGCTGGTAGCGGATGGCGAAGTCGTGAGCCGTGTCACGCACCCGCTGGAGCAGATAGAGCCCCTCGCTGGAGCGGGGCAGGACGACCGGGTCGTCCTCGCCGGGCAGCCAGACCTCCTCCAGGCGCTTGGCGAGGCCGCAGACCGCGACGTCGTCGATGCCGAGCTCGTCGAGGGCGCGGCGGGCCGCGGCGACCTGCGGCTGCCCGCCGTCGACGACGACGAGCTGCGGCGGGTACGCGAAGCGCTTGGGCCGCCCGTCGTCCTGGGGGTCATCGGCCGGGACCTCGCCGCCGGCCTCCCCCTCCGCGAGGGCGCCCCACTCCCCCGTGCGGTCCTTCTCGGCGAGGTACCGCTTGAAGCGGCGGCTGATCACCTCGTGCATGGACCGGACGTCGTCCTGGCCCTCGAAGCCCTTGATCTGGAAGCGGCGGTACTCGCCCTTGCGGGGCAGCCCGTCCTCGAAGACGACCATCGAGGCGACGACGTCCTCGCCCTGGAGGTGGGAGATGTCGAAGCACTCGATCCGCAGCGGCGCCGAGTCCAGGTCCAGGGCCTCGGCGATCTCCTCCAGGGCCCGGGAGCGGGTGGTCAGGTCGCTGGCGCGCCTGGTCTTGTGCAGCACGAGCGCCTGCTGGGCGTTGCGCGCGACGGTCTCCATCAGGTCCTTCTTGTCGCCGCGCTGCGGGACGCGCAGCGAGACGAGGGAGCCGCGGCGGCCGGAGAGCCACGCGGAGACGGACTCCGTGTCCTCGGGCAGCGCCGGGACCAGGACCTCCTTGGGGACGGCGTCGCCGCTCTCCTCGCCGTACAGCTGCTGGAGCGCGTGCTCCACGAGCCCCGCCGTGTCGACGGCCTCGACCTTGTCCGTGACCCAGCCGCGCTGGCCGCGGACGCGTCCGCCGCGCACGTGGAAGATCTGGACGGCGGCCTCCAGCTCGTCCTCGGCGAGGGCGATCAGGTCGGCGTCGGTGGCGTCGGCGAGGACGACCGCGTTCTTCTCCATGGCCTTGCGGAGGGCCTCTATGTCGTCACGGAGGCGGGCGGCCTTCTCGTACTCCATGTCCTCGGCCGCGATCATCATCTGCTTCTCGAGCCGGCGGATGTACGTGCCGGTGCGGCCGGCCATGAAGTCGCTGAAGTCCTCGGCCAGTTCGCGGTGCTCCTCGGGCGTGACCCGGCCGACGCAGGGCGCCGAGCACTTGCCGATGTAGCCGAGGAGGCAGGGCCGGCCGGCCGAGGCGGCGTTGCGGAACACCCCTGCCGAGCACGTCCGGACGGGGAACACCCGCAGCATCAGGTCGACGGTCTCGCGGATCGCCCACGCGTGCGCGTACGGCCCGAAGTAGCGCACGCCCTTCTTCTTGTGCCCGCGCATCACCTGGACCCGCGGGAACTCCTCGTTCATCGTCACCGCGAGATACGGATAACTCTTGTCGTCCCGGTACTTCACATTGAACCGGGGGTCGAACTCCTTGATCCAGGAGTACTCCAGCTGCAGCGCCTCGACCTCGGTGGACACCACGGTCCACTCCACGGAGGCGGCCGTCGTCACCATGGTGGCCGTGCGCGGGTGAAGGCTCGTCAGCGGCTGGAAGTAGTTCGCCAGCCGCTGGCGCAGGGACTTCGCCTTCCCGACGTAGATCACCCGGCGGTGCTCGTCGCGGAACTTGTAGACCCCCGGGGAGTCGGGGATCTGACCCGGCTTGGGGCGGTAGCTGGAGGGGTCTGCCATGCTCCCCACCCTACTGGCGGGGACCGACACTCAGGGCGGCCGCGCTCGTTGGCCGGACATGGCTCAGGAGACTTCAGGACGGCTGCAGGACCGGGTGTGCGTGATCACGGGCGCGGCGAGCGGGATCGGCCGGGCGACGGCGGAACGCTTCGTACGGGAGGGCGCGCGGGTGGTGGCCGCGGACGTCGACGCGGACCGCCTCGCGGAGGTGCCCGGAGTGACCCCGGTGGTCGGGGACGTCTCCCGCGAGGAGGACGCGCGGCGGATGATCGACACGGCGGTCGACCGCTTCGGACGGCTGGACGTGCTGGTGGCGAACGCCGGCGTGATCCCGCTGCTCTCCGTCACCGAGGCGGAGGGCGCGGACTTCGACCGGGTGATGGCCGTCGACGGCCGGGGCATGTTCCTGACCTGCAAGTACGCGATCGAGGCCATGCTCGTCACGGGCGGCGGGGCCATCGTGTGCACCTCGTCGATCTCCGGCGTGGCCGGGCAGGCCCGGCAGGCGGTCTACGGCCCGGCGAAGTTCGTCGCGACCGGCCTGACGAAGCACCTCGCGGTCGAGTGGGCCTCGCACGGCATCCGCGTCAACGCGGTCGCCCCCGGCACCATCGAGACCGAACGCGTGGCCGCCGCGCGCGTGGAGCCGGGCGGCCCCGAGTACCTCGCGGAGATCGTCGGGGCCCACCCGATGGGCCGCTTCGGAACGCCGGAGGAGGTGGCGGCGGCGATCCTGTTCCTGTCGTCGGAGGAGGCGTCCTTCATCACGGGGGCGGTGCTGCCGGTGGACGGCGGGTACTTGGCCCGCTGACCCGCGCCTCACCGAGCGGCGCCCCCGCGCCCGTGTGAGCCCGCGCCTCGGCTGGGCGGCGCCCCGGCCCACCGCCCGTGCGGGCCCGCACCGGGTCGGGCGGCGCCCCGGCGCCCGTGTGGGCCCGCACCCGGGCGGGCGGTGCCCCGGGGCCACCCCCGTGTGGGCAATCGTCCCGCTGGGGCGGGACGGGTGGGCACACGGGACGGCGCCCTTTCGCGGCGCCTCCGCGTTCCGTGCCTGTGCCCGCACCCACCGTGGCGGCGTGCATCCGGTGCGGGTTCAGGCGCGGGAGCCTAGGCCCGGCAAGGGGCGCCGTTCCGTTGTGCCCACCCGTTCCGCCCCAGCGGAACGATTGCCCACAACGGCGGGGCGCCAGCCCAGAACGGGGTGGGCACCGCGCCGGCGGAACGATTGCCCACAACGGCGGGGCGTCAGGCCGGGCGGCGGCGGGCCAGGGCCGTGCCCGCGAGGCCCAGGGCCACCACACCCGCCCCCGCCATCACCGCGCCGTCCCGCGCCGCGTCAGGCGCCGACGCCTCGTAACCCCCCGCCGCCCCCTTCCGCGCGTACGCGGACCCCGGCAGCTTGTCGCCGTACGCCCGCGCGACCCGCTCCCGGTAGGCCGCGAGGCTCGTCCCCTCGCGCCCGACGGCCCGTACCGCGTCCTCGTCCAGCGGCAGCACCTTCGCCCCCTTCTGGACGTACCACGCGTCGATCTGCGGCTCGCGGAAGACGAGGCCGCCGCGGCCCAGCTCCGCGTACCGGATCTCGTCGTCGCCGGTGGCGATGTTCACCACCTGCCAGCCGCCGGGCTGCTTGACCGTCCACAGCGAGGCCTTCTGCCCGTCCGAGGCGACGGCCCTGCTGGCACGGAACTCGACGCGGGCGACCGGTGCCCCGGGCTTCCCGGCGACGAAGTCCGGGGAGAGGAGCCGCACCGGGACGGACGCGCCGTCGACGCGCGGCGCGGCCGCCGCGGGGGCGAGGGCCCCGTCGCGGGCGAAGAACCGGGACAGGGTGTCGAGGGTCCCCGGCGCGGAGGCGGCCTGTTCGGGGGTCGGCGCGGGCGGCAGGCCTTCGGCGGCGGCCGAGGGCAGCGCCCCGAGGGCGACGAGCGCGGCGGCGAGGAGGCCGATGGTCGTGGCGCGTGCGTTCATGGCGGTCACGCCCCGATCCGGTAGAGCGAGTGGGTCCAGGAGAAGGAGTTGTTGTTGACGTACCAGGCGTGCGAGGCCCAGTTGTAGCGGTCGCTGGAGGGCCAGGGGTCGCCCCAGTAGACCCAGCTGTTCGCGTCGTCGTAGCCGTAGATCACGTGCATGTGGCCGCCGCCGCTGGACCACTGGATGCGGGTCTCGACGGGCCGGTCGGCGTTGATCTCGGTCTGGACGGTCGAGTACCGCAGCCAGCCGTCGACGTACGAGCCGGGGCTGATGCCGGCCCAGCTCAGTCCGGTCTGGACGTTGCCGAGCGTGGCCTGCCAGTTGGGGCAGTCGTAGCCCTGCTGCCGGTTGAAGGCGGCGTTGCAGAACTGGTTCTGGCTGTAGTTCCGGCCGTACCAGGTGGCGATGGTGTTGCCGCTCGCCGCCCAGCACCAGTTGGTCTTCTGCTGGGCCTGCATGGTGATGTTCAGCCGCTTGGAGGCGAGGGCGGAGACCCCCTCCTCCGACGGCGCGACGGGCGCGGCTGGCGCGGCGGAGGCCGTGGTCGTGGGGACGAGGAAGAGGGCGGCCGCGGCGAGTGCCGCGAGGTCGATCAGTCTTCTGCGCATCGCGTTCCTCCCAGGGTGGGGGGTGGGGATGTGGGGAGTCGGAGGAGCGCGTCCGGACGCTGGTCAGGAGCATCGACCGTTGTCCGGACCGGGTCAACACGCTTCAATGCGGGGTGACATCGGACTGTGAACGGTGTGACCCGGGTGTGAACGGACACCCGTGGCCCACCTGCCCGCCCACCCCTCGCGGCGCGATGGTCCGTGCCCCCGTCGTGAACGTTCACCGAGGAGTCCTCGTGAGCCACACCGAGGCCGATCTGGTGCAGCTGCTGCACACCGGCCCCTTCCATCTGGCGCTGCGCACCGCGCTCGCCGTGCGCGGGCTGCCGCTCCAGCGGGTGCAGCACCATCTCGCGCACCGGGGCGTGAAGGTCGGGGTGACGAGTCTGAGCTACTGGCAGCAGGGCGCCCGCCGGCCGCAGCGGCCGGAGTCCCTGAAGGCCGTCCGGGCCCTGGAGGAGGTGCTCCAGCTGCCCGTGAACTCGCTGCTGCGGCTCCTGACGGAGGACGCGGCGGCCCGCGCCGAGGTGGAGCGCCCGGCGGCCCGCTCGTACCGCTCACTGGTGGAGGCCTCGGGCTCGGTCGAGGAGCTGCTCGCGGAGCTCGAGTCCCCGACGGACGGCGGGCTGCACACGGTGGGGCACCACGAGCGGGTGCGGATCGGGGACGGGCGGGAGCTGGTGGGGCGCGAGTCGCATCACGTGGTGCGGGCGCACCGGGACGGTGTGGACCGCTATCTCGCCATCCACCACGGCGACCCGGGCTGCGACCCGTCCCGGGTGGTGGTGCGGGCGGTGGAGAACTGCCGGACGGGGCGGGTGCGGTGGCACGCCGGGACGGGCGTGCTGGTCGCGGAGCTGCTCTTCGACGTGCGGCTGCGGGCCGGGGACACGTACCTGTTCTCGTACGGATTCGAGGACGGTACGGCGGGGCCGAGCGGGGAGTACGTGCGCGGGTTCAGCTTCGCGGGCGGGCAGTACGTGCTGCAGGTCCGCTTCGACGAGGCGGCGCTGCCGGTGCGGTGCCGGAGGTTCGCGCAGGCCTCGGCGGGGGCGCCGCGCGGCGGCCGTGCGGAGCTGACCCTGAGCGGCCGGCACCGCACGGTGCACCTCGTGGAGCAGGGGGTGCGCCCGGGGATCCTGGGGATCGACTGGGACTGGGCGTGAGCCTCAGGCCTGGGGGCCTGCGACCAGCTTGCCGTCCTCGACGCGGATCGGGACCTCGGGGAGCGGGACGGTGGCGGGGCCCTGGATCGCCTTGCCGGTCGTCACGTCGAAGCGGCTGCCGTGGCAGGGGCAGTTGCCCTCGTTCTCCTCGACCTTGTCGAGGACGCAGCCGGCGTGGGTGCACTGGGCGCTGAAGGCCTTGTACTGGCCCTTGGCGGGGCAGCTCACGACGAGCCGCTGCTCGCGGTAGAGCTTGGAACCGCCGACCGGGATCTCGTCCGGGGCGCCGAGCGGGACCGGGGCGGTCGGGGTCGGGACCTGGGCGTGGCCGAGCTTGGAATCGGTGGAGCAGGCGGCGACTCCCAGCCCGGCGGCTCCGGCGAGCGCCGCGCCTTTCAGTACGGTGCGGCGGCTGGACTGGCCGGACATGAGCGCTCCACGGTGAGGTGAGATCGGGGACAAGACCCCCCAGGGGTGACCGAACCGACGATACCGGCGCCCCCTCGCACCCCATCGACCGACCCTGACCCGGGAGGCCCGACCCGAGGCCCGGGAGGGGGCGCGGGCAGGACCCCCGGTCGGGGGTCCTGCCCGGGCCTCAGGCCTTGCGGGTGCGGGTCGTCGCCTTCTTGGCGGCGGCCTTGGTGGCCGTGGCCGCCTTCTTCGCGGGGGCCACCGCCTTGGTCGCGGTCTTCTTGGCGGGGGCCTTCGCCGCCACCGTCTTCGCCGCCGGCTTCTTGGCCGCCGCCTTCTTCGTCCCCCGAGCCGCCGGGATCGTCCCCGCGGCGTCGCTGATCCGCTCGGCGCCGAGGATCTCGCGGAGGAACTTGCCGGTGTGGCTCGCCGGGACCGAGGCGACGTCCTCCGGCGTGCCCTCGGCGACGACCAGACCGCCGCCGCTGCCGCCCTCCGGGCCCATGTCGATGACCCAGTCCGCGGTCTTGATGACATCGAGGTTGTGCTCGATGACGATCACCGAGTTCCCCTTGTCGACCAGGTTGGACAGGACCTTGATCAGCTTCGAGATGTCCTCGAAGTGCAGACCGGTGGTCGGCTCGTCGAGGACGTACACCGTGCGGCCCGTCGAGCGCTTCTGGAGCTCGGAGGCGAGCTTCACGCGCTGCGCCTCGCCGCCGGAGAGCGTCGGCGCGGACTGCCCGAGGCGGACGTAGCCGAGGCCGACCTCGTTGAGCGTCCGCAGGTGCCGGGCGATCGTGGGGACGGCCTCGAAGAAGTCGAGGGCCTCCTCGATCGGCATGTTCAGGACCTCGGCGATGGACTTGCCCTTGTAGTGGACCTCCAGGGTCTCCCGGTTGTACCGGTCGCCGTGGCAGACCTCGCACGGGACGTAGACGTCCGGGAGGAAGTTCATCTCGATCTTGATCGTGCCGTCGCCGGAGCAGTTCTCGCAGCGGCCGCCCTTGACGTTGAAGGAGAAGCGGCCGGGCAGGTAGCCCCGGACCTTGGCCTCCATCGTCTCGGCGAAGAGCTTGCGGACGTGGTCGAAGACGCCGGTGTACGTCGCCGGGTTCGACCGCGGGGTGCGGCCGATCGGGGACTGGTCGACGTGCACGACCTTGTCGACGAGGTCGTCGCCGGCCACGCGGGTGTGCCGTCCGGGCACCGACTTGGCGCCGTTCAGCTCGCGCGCCAGGTGGGTGTAGAGGATGTCGTTGACCAGGGTCGACTTGCCGGAGCCGGAGACGCCGGTGACGGCGGTGAGGACGCCCAGCGGGAAGGAGACGTCGATGTCCCGCAGGTTGTTCTCGCGGGCGCCGTGCACGGTGAGCGCCCGTCCGGGGTCCGCCGGGCGGCGGATGTCCGGGGTGGCGATCGCCTTGCGGCCGGACAGGTACTGCCCGGTCATCGACTCCTCGTTGGCGAGGAGCTCCTTCAGGGAGCCGGAGTGGACGACCTTGCCGCCGTGCTCGCCGGCGCCGGGGCCGATGTCGACGACCCAGTCGGCGACCTTGATGGTGTCCTCGTCGTGCTCGACGACGATGAGCGTGTTGCCCATGTCCCGGAGCCGGACCAGGGTCTCGATGAGCCGGTGGTTGTCGCGCTGGTGGAGACCGATGGACGGCTCGTCCAGCACGTACAGCACGCCGACCAGGCCGGAGCCGATCTGGGTGGCGAGCCGGATGCGCTGGGCCTCGCCGCCGGAGAGCGTGCCGGCCGCCCGGTTGAGCGAGAGGTAGTC
Source organism: Streptomyces sp. NPDC055815 (assembly GCF_053616475.1). NCBI lineage: Bacteria > Bacillati > Actinomycetota > Actinomycetes > Kitasatosporales > Streptomycetaceae > Streptomyces > Streptomyces sp. NPDC055815. Next base: position 58,355 of record NZ_JBSHDU010000026.1, read on the forward strand.
GAGGCCGACGTCGACGAGGAAGCGCAGCCGCTCGTTGACCTCCTTGAGGACCCGCTCGGCGATCTTCTTGTCACGGGCGTTGAGCGTGAGGCGGGAGAGGAACTCGGCGCAGTCGCTGATCGACATCGCGGAGACCTCGGCGATGGACCGGTCCATGACCGTGACCGCGAGGACGATCGGCTTGAGGCGGGAGCCCTCGCAGGTGGGGCAGGGCACCTCGCGCATGTAGCCCTCGAAGCGCTCGCGGCTGGAGTCGCTCTCGGCCTCGGTGTGGCGCCGCTTGACGAAGGAGACGGCGCCCTCGAAGGCCGGGGTGGTGTACGCCCGCTCGCGGCCGTACCGGTTCCGGTAGCGCACCTCGACCTGGGTCTTGTGGCCGTGCATCAGGGCCTTCTTGGCGCGCTGCGGCAGCCCGGCGTACGGGATGTCCGTGCGGAAGCCGAGGGCCTGGGAGAGTCCGCCGATGAGCCGGCCGAAGTACTCCTTGGTGTGGCCGTGCGACCAGGGGTGGATGGCGCCCTCGTCGAGGGACTTCTCCTCGTCGGGGACGATCAGCTCCGGGTCGACCTCCATGCGGGTGCCGATGCCGGTGCAGTCGGGGCAGGCGCCGAAGGGCGAGTTGAAGGAGAAGGAGCGCGGCTCCAGCTCCTCGAAGGACAGGTCGTCGTACGGGCAGTAGAGGTGCTCCGAGTACATCCGCTCGCGCTCGGGGTCGTCCTCGGCGAGGTCGACGAAGTCGAGCACGACCATGCCGCCGGAGAGTCCGAGCGCGGTCTCGACGGAGTCGGTGAGCCGGCGCTTGGCGCTGTCCTTCACGGTGAGGCGGTCGACGACCACCTCGATCGTGTGCTTCTCCTGCTTCTTCAGCGTCGGCGGTTCGCTCAGCTGGATGGTCACGCCGTCCACGCGGGCGCGGCTGTAGCCCTTGGTCTGCAGGTCGGCGAAGAGGTCGACGAACTCGCCCTTCCGCTCGCGCACGAGCGGGGAGAGCACCTGGAAGCGGCTGCCCTCGGGCAGCTCCAGGACCTTGTCGACGATGGCCTGCGGCGACTGGCGGGAGATCGGGCGGCGGCACTCGGGACAGTGCGGCTTGCCGATGCGGGCGAAGAGCAGGCGGAGGTAGTCGTAGACCTCCGTGATGGTGCCGACCGTCGAGCGCGGGTTGCGCGAGGTCGACTTCTGGTCGATGGAGACGGCGGGCGACAGACCTTCGATGAAGTCGACGTCCGGCTTGTCCATCTGGCCGAGGAACTGCCGGGCGTACGAGGAGAGCGACTCGACGTACCGGCGCTGCCCCTCGGCGAAGATCGTGTCGAACGCGAGGGAGGACTTGCCCGACCCCGAGAGCCCGGTGAAGACGATGAGGGAGTCACGCGGGAGGTCGAGCGAGACGTTCTTGAGGTTGTGCTCGCGAGCGCCACGGACGATGAGACGGTCGGCCACGCCGGTCCGCACCTTTCTTGAGAGAGCGGATGTGCCTGACACACCCAACAACCAAGGATGCCGGATGCTTCCGTCGAGCGTATAGCACGCACATTCGATTTCCGTCCGCGCCGAGACCGCTTCACCCGAATGAGTGGCGGCGCTAGGGTCGGCGCCATGATCGACCACGAACTCGACCTTGCCTCCGTACGCGAGGCGACCGAGCGGCTGCTGACCGCGGCCGCCTCATGGGACAACGCGGCGACGGCCGAGCCGTCACGGCTTCCCGGCTGGACCCGCGGCCACGTGCTCGCCCACGTCGCCCGTAACGCCGACGCTCTGGTCAACGTCCTCCAGGGCCGTCCCATGTACGCCGACGCCGCCACCCGCGACGCCGACATCGAGCGGGACGCCGGCCGCCCGCTCGACGTCCACCTCGCCGACCTGCGCGAGTCCGCCGACCGCTTCCAGGCCGTGGCCGCCGAGCCCGCCGACTGGAGCCGCACCGTCGAGCTCCGCAACGGGGTCACCGACAGCGCCTCCCGGATCCCCTTCCGCCGCTGGGTGGAGGTCGCCCTGCACCACGTCGACCTGGGCGTCGCCTACGAGCTGGAGGACCTGCCCGAGGAGTTCGTCCGGCGCGAGATCGACTTCCTGACGGAGCGGTTCACCGGCAACGCGGCCGTGCCGCCGACCCGGGTCCTGACCGAGGACGGCGCGGACAGCTGGACCACCGGCTCCGCGGAGGGCTCCGAGGTGACCGTGAGCGGTCCCGCCCCCGAGCTCCTCGGCTGGCTCGCCGGCCGTCGCGACGGCTCCGCCCTGAAGGTCGTGGGCGGCTCCCTGCCGGAGCTTCCCCCGCTGTAGCCGCCACTGTCACTCCCCGGGGCTAGTCTGAGGCCATGACGTACAGCGGAGTGGTGAAGGTCGGCGGCGCGGCGGACGTGCACGAGCTCACGGACCTGATGATCTCGAAGGTCGCGGTCGGTCCGATGGACAACAACGCGTATCTGCTGCGCTGCCGGGCGACCGGCGAGCAGCTGCTGATCGACGCGGCCAACGACGCGGCCACCCTCCTCACGCTGATCGGTGACGACGGCATCACCGCCGTCGTCACCACCCACCGGCACGGCGACCACTGGCAGGCCCTGGAGGAGGTCGTCGCCGCGACCGGCGCCAGGACCTACGCGGGCGCGTACGACACGGAGGGCATCCCGGTCCCGACCGACGTGCCCGTCCAGGACGGCGACACGATCCGGGTCGGCCGGGTCGAGCTGACCGCGCGCCGCCTGGTCGGGCACACGCCGGGCTCGATCGCCCTGGTCTACGACGACCCGCACGGCCACCCCCACGTCTTCACCGGCGACTGCCTCTTCCCCGGCGGCGTAGGCAACACCTGGAAGGACCCGGAGGCCTTCGCGAGCCTGATCCACGACGTGGAGACCAAGCTCTTCGCGGTCCTGCCGGACGAGTCCTGGATCTACCCCGGCCACGGCAAGGACACCACGCTCGGTGACGAGCGCCCTCACCTCGCGGAGTGGCGCGAGCGCGGCTGGTGACGCCCGGCGCGCGGCCCCCGAGCTGCGAGCCTCCGCACGCCCCCGTAACCCGGACGGCGGCGGGGTAGTTGGCGCGACATGCGCCAAAGTCACCCTCCGTCGCCGTCCCCGACGCCCCCGGCCCCTTCGATGGGGCGGCTCGCCGCCGCCTCGCTCGTCGGGACCGCCATCGAGTTCTTCGACTTCTTCGTCTACGGGACGGCCGCCGCCCTCGTCCTGGGGCCGCTCTTCTTCCCGACCTTCTCGCCGCTGGCCGGGACCCTGGCCGCCTTCGGCACCTTCGCCGCCGGATTCCTCGCCCGTCCCCTCGGCTCGGTCCTCTTCGGGCACGTCGGCGACCGGTACGGCCGACGGCCGGTCCTCTTCGCCTCGCTGCTCCTGACCGGCTGCGCCACGGTCGCGGTCGGCTGCGTCCCGACGTACGCGACGCTCGGCATCGCCGCCCCGGCGCTGCTCCTCACCCTCCGCTTCCTGCAGGGTCTCGGCCTGGGCGGCGAGTGGGGCGGGGCGGTCCTGCTCACCGCCGAGCACGCCCCCGAGCGCCGGCGCGCGCTGTGGGCGAGCTTCCCGCAGATCGGCCCCCCGGTCGGCTTCCTCCTGGCGAACGGGGTGATGCTGGCGCTCACCGCCGGGCTGAGCGACGCCGAGTTCCGCGCCTGGGGCTGGCGGGTGCCGTTCTGGGCGGCCGGGCTGCTCGCCCTCGTCGGGCTGCTGCTGCGCTCCTCGCTGGCGGAGACCCCGCAGTTCGAGGAGCTGTCCGCGTCCGGGCGGCGCACGGGCACTCCGCTGGCCGAGGTCGTCCGCGACCACTGGCGGCTCGTCCTGCTCACGGCCGGGGCGCTCGCGGTCGGGTACGCCGTCTTCTACTCGGTCTCCACCTGGGCGCTGGCCTACGGCACCGAGCGGCTCGGGGTGAGCAGCACGGTGATGCTGAGCTGCGTCATGGCGGCGGTGGCGGTGCAGGGCGCGGTCACCCCGTTCGTGGCGCTCCTCGGCGACCGCTGGGGCCGCCGGCCGCTCTGTCTGGCGGGCTGCGCGGCCTCCGCGCTCTGGATGTTCCCGATGGTGGCCCTGCTGCACACCGCGCGGCCGCTGCTGATGTTCCTCGGCTTCCTGGGCTCGATGCTGGCCTTCATCACCATGTTCGCGGTGGTCGCCGCGTACCTCCCGGAGCTGTACGAGCCCCACGTCCGCTGCACCGGCGCCGCCGTCGGCTACAACCTCGCGGGAGTCCTGGGGGGCGCTCTGACGCCCATGGTCGCCACGACCCTCTCCGACGGCGGCTCGGGCCCGCCCTGGGGCGTCGCGGCCTATCTCACGCTGGTCGCCCTGGTGAGCCTCGGCTGCTTCGCCCTGCTCCCGGAGACCCTCCCGGGCCGCTCCGAACAGCCCGCGCCGGAGCCGGCCACGGCCTGAACGGCTCCAGGGGTACGAAACGGCGGCGGCCGACCGGAGTGGTTCCGGTCGGCCGTCGGTCTGTCCGAGGGGGGCGTCAGGCCTCGACGCCGGCCTTCGGGGCGGTCTCCGCGGCGGCCTCGGCCGCCTCGCGCTGCGCCTGCTTCTTGGAGGCGATCAGGCTGGTGATGGTCGTGATGGCCAGGACACCGCCGATGACGGCGAGCGAGAACGGGATGGTGATCTCCGGGACGTGCACCCCGGACTCGTGCAGGGCGTGCAGCACGAGCTTCACGCCGATGAAGCCGAGGATCACCGACAGGCCGTAGCTGAGGTGGACCAGCTTCTTGAGCAGGCCGCCGATCAGGAAGTACAGCTGCCGCAGACCCATGAGGGCGAAGGCGTTGGCGGTGAAGACGATGTACGGGTCCTGGGTGAGGCCGAAGATCGCCGGGATGGAGTCGAGGGCGAAGAGGATGTCGGTGGTGCCGATGGCGAGCATGACGACCATCAGCGGGGTCAGCACCCGCTTGCCGTTGTTGCGGATGAAGAGCTTGGTGCCGTGGTACCGGTCGGCGACGCCGAACCTCTTCTCGACGGTCTTGAGGAGACGGTTCTCCTCCCACTCGTCCTCCTCCTCGTCGGAGCGCGCCTCCTGGATGAGCTTCCAGGCGGTGTAGATCAGGAACGCGCCGAAGAGGTAGAAGACCCAGGAGAAGCTCGCGATGATCGCGGCGCCGGCGGCGATGAAGATCGCGCGGAGCACCAGGGCGATCAGCACGCCCACGAGCAGCACCCGCTGCTGGAGGTGGGAGGGGACCGAGAACTTCGCCATGATCAGGACGAAGACGAAGAGGTTGTCGACGCTGAGCGACTTCTCGGTGACGTAGCCCGCGAAGAACTCGCCGGACGCCTGGCTGTTGCCGAAGATCAGCAGGCCGAGGCCGAAGAGCGCGGCGAGGACGATCCAGACGATCGTCCAGATTCCGGCTTCCTTGACCGACACGTCATGGGGCTTGCGCCCGATGAAGAAGTCGGCCCCGATCAGGGCACACAGACCGAGAATGGTCAGGACCCACAGGGTCATTGAAACGTCCACTGCGCCTCCGGCGTCGTACGGCTACTTGATCAGCGTCGTCGCTGCCGGAGGTCTCTTCCACCCGGGCGGCGGACGCGCCGCCGGGCCGACGCCCCGGGATCGGATCGCTGAGGATCCGTCCGTATTGACGGGTACGCCGCGCTTGGGGAGTACTCCCCTCCGCACCAAAAAGACTACCCGAAAGACCAAGAGAAGGTAAAGGGCAGGGTAAAGGGCCACCAAAAGGCCAGGTCAGAACCGCTTTCCATGGCGAGCGGACGCCACCTGGGTGAGGACCTGGCGGAGGACCGCGCTGCCCGGCGGAAGGAGCGGCGGCTCGTACGACCAGGCATGGCCGACCCAGGGGTCCGCGAGATGGTCGTCGGGCACCGGGGTGAGCCGCAGCAGCGAGCGCCACAGGGGGTCGAGCAGCGGCCCGTACGCGGCCGCGTCCTCCCGCGCGGCGACCATCAGCAGATGGACGCCGACCGAGGGCCCCTCGTCCGCGAGGTACCGCAGCCGGGTGACCGCCCGGTCGTCGAAGCCGTGCGGGAAGTCGTGCACGATCAGCAGCTGCCGGGCCGTGTCCAGACCGGGCGGCAGCGCGTCGGCCGCACCGCCCCGCTGGGCCATCTGCAGCAGGTCGACCCGCTCCGTGAGCTGTTCGAGGACCGCCGAGACACCGGCCGCGCCCCGGGCGGGCGGGGCGGCCGCACCCGTGTCCACGAGCGGCGCGAGGGCCGCGGCGCCCGCGCCCGCCGGATCGACGAGATGGACGGTGAGACCACCGGCCGGGTACGCCGCGAGCAGTCGCGCCGCGTGCGCGACGGCGGAGTCCAAGGCGAGCCGCCGGAGCTCGACCTCGTCGAGGAGCGCGGCCGCCTCGGAGTGGCCGCGGCCGGAGTCCACCCAGAGCCCGCGCTCCAGCGGCAGCCGGACGAGCATGGGGATCCGCAGATCGGCGCGCTCGGGGAGGTGGAGGTCGCCGAGGCGCACGGCCATCGGCTCCTCGTCGGGGACGCGGTAGGCGTGCCAGACGGGGTTGTCCCAGCGGGCGTAGGCGACGGGCAGCGCCGGCTCGACGACCTCGGACTCGGCCGCGAGCTGGGCGAGGTCCCGGTCCAGGACCTCCCGGGCGCGGTCCACGAGCTCGTCGTGCCGGGCGCGGGCGGCGGCCCGGGCCGCGTCGTTCGCGCCCCCGGCCCTGGCCCGGTAGTCGGTGAGCGTCTCGTCGAGCTCGCGGTCGAGCCGGGACTCGGCGAAGTCGCAGGCGCTGCGATAGGCGGCGGCGGTACGGGCCAGGTCCTCGAACATGCCCCACACCTGGTTGTAGAGCCGCTCGTCCATGGACCAGCCCGAGGCGTCCCCGGCGACCGGGACGGGAGGGGCCTGCCGGGGCTCGGCGGCCGGGGCCGGATCGGGGGCGGCGGACCGGCGCCGGGGGTGGGAGTAGTCGATGGGCCCGCCGGTGGCGACGCCGGCCACGGGGGTCGGGTGCGGGGTCGCCGGTGCCGGGTCCGGAGCGGCGGGCGTCGCCACGTGACGTACGGGCTCCGGCTCGGGGACGGTCGGCGGCGCGGCGGGCGCCGGAGCGGGAGTGGAGGCGGCGTCAGGGGCGGTGGTCGCGGGGGCGGGCGCGGGCGCGGCATCCGGGGCGGCGGGCGCGGGGGTGGGCGCGGCAGCGGCTTCCGGGGCGGCGGTCGCCAGGATCGTCGCGACGAGTTCCTCGGGACGCTCCAGGCCCTGGTCGCCGAGCAGGGCGGCGAGCCCGCCCTCGTACCCCTGGCCCATGGCGCGGACCTTCCAGGCCCCCTGGCGGCGGTACAGCTCCAGGGCGACCACGGCGGACTCCCGGTCGAGGCCGGTGATCGTGTAGCTGGCGATCTCGGCGCCGTCGGCGCCGCTGACGGCGACGAAGGGGGCGGCGAGGTCCCCGAAGCGGGCCGCTCCCCCGGTCAGCGCGAGGAGGACCGAGACCCGGTGGACCTCGCCCGGGACCGCGGCCAGGTCGACGGCGAGCCGGTGGTCGGCGGCGACCTGTCCGGGCGCGTCGACACCGGGGAGGGCGGGTGCGCCGGGGTGGGCGATCCACTCCGCGCCCGCCACCCGGCCCCGTTCGTCGCCGAGGGTGGCTCCGGCGAGGACGGGGGAACCGGCCGACACCCGGATCTCCAGTCGGGTCTCGGGCAGGGGGTGGTTCTGCCCCCGGACCAGCTCGGCCGTCATCGTCTCTGTCCCCTCAGCGTTTCCTGTGCGAGTTCATGCGGACAGCTCCCGGTGGCCTGGTGCCTCCGGGAGCTGTGGGTGTGCCGTGCCGGGCCTTCTAGAGGTGCGGCAGGATCGCCGGCATCAGGTCCTGGAAGGTGCGGCCGTTGGCCGGGTTGCCCAGGGCCGTCATCTGCCAGCCGGAGCCGACCCGGTGCACCTTCGCCATGATCTGCGCGGTGTAGTTGCCGCCGCCGTCGAGGGTGTAGCGCGCGAGCTCCTGTCCGTTCGTCTCGTCGACGATCCGGCAGAAGGCGTTCTGCACCTCCTGGAACGTCTGGCCGGTGAAGGAGTTCACCGTGAAGACGATCTGGTCGATGTGGACCGGCACGCGCTCCAGGTCCACGAGGATCGCCTCGTCGTCGCCGCCCTGGCCGGCGCCGCCCACCAGGTTGTCGCCGGTGTGCTTGACCGAGCCGTCGTCGCTGACGAGGTGACGGAAGAAGACCACGTCGACCGGCTGCTTCTCGGCGAAGAGGACGGCCGAGGCGTCCAGGTCGATCTCCCGGGTGCGCGAGCCGAAGAGACCGCGGCGCGGCGCCGCCTGCCAGCCGAGCCCCATCCGCACCTGGGTGAGGCTCCCCCCGCCCCGCTTCTCCAGGCTGATGGCCTGACCCTTGGTCATGTTGACCGACACGCGTTGCCCCTCTCGTCAAACGTTCCCCGCGCCCGCTGTCCGGTGCGTGCGGTTGTCGAGCACCCTACGCAGCGGCACCGACACCGCGGGGACACGGTCCGGTTTTGTGTCGGTCTTGCAACACACCGGACCGTCCGTCCGCGCCCCTCCGGTCAGGCGAGTCCCGCCTCCTTCATCTGGCGCAACTCCTTCTTCAGCTCCCCCACTTCGTCGCGGAGCCGGGCCGCCACCTCGAACTGCAGCTCGGCGGCCGCGGCGCGCATCCGGTCGGTCATCTCCTCGATGATCGCGGCCAGTTCGGTGGCCGGCCGGTCGCCCAGCTCGACGGTGGACCCCGCCTTGCCGCCCTTGCCCCTGGCCGCGGGGCCGTGCGCGGCGAGCGAGGGGACGGGGGCCTTGGCGCCCTTGCCCTCCTTGCCCTGCCGGTAGCCGGTGCCGAGCAGTTCCTCGGTGTCGATCTCCTCGCGCGCGATGGTCGCGACGATGTCGTTGATCTTCTTGCGGAGCGGCTGTGGGTCGATGCCGTGCTCCGTGTTGTACGCGATCTGCTTCTCGCGGCGCCGGTTGGTCTCCTCGATGGCCTGCTCCATCGCCGGGGTGATCCGGTCCGCGTACATGTGGACCTGGCCCGACACGTTGCGCGCGGCGCGGCCGATCGTCTGGATGAGGGAGGTCCCGGAGCGCAGGAAGCCCTGCTTGTCGGCGTCGAGGATGGCGACAAGGGACACCTCGGGCAGGTCGAGGCCCTCCCGGAGGAGGTTGATGCCGACGAGGACGTCGTACTCGCCGGCGCGCAGTTCGCGGAGGAGCTCGATGCGGCGCAGGGTGTCGACGTCGCTGTGCAGATAGCGCACCTGGATGCCGAGCTCCAGGAAGTAGTCGGTGAGGTCCTCGGCCATCTTCTTGGTGAGGGTGGTGACGAGGACCCGCTCGTCGCGCTCGGCGCGCAGCCGGATCTCGTGGACCAGGTCGTCGATCTGGCCCTCGGTGGGCTTGACGACGACCTCGGGGTCGACGAGCCCGGTGGGGCGGATGATCTGCTCGACGAAGCCGTCGCCGCGCGAGAGTTCGTACGTGCCGGGGGTGGCGGAGAGGTAGACGGTCTGGCCGATCCGCTCCTGGAACTCCTCCCACTTCAGCGGGCGGTTGTCGAGGGCGGACGGGAGCCGGAAGCCGTGGTCGACCAGGGTCCGCTTCCGGGAGGCGTCGCCCTCGTACATGGCGCCGATCTGGGGCACGGTGACGTGCGACTCGTCGATGACGAGGAGGAAGTCCTCGGGGAAGTAGTCGAGGAGGGTGTTGGGCGCGGAGCCGGGCTCGCGGCCGTCGAAGTGCATCGAGTAGTTCTCGATGCCGGAGCAGGAGCCGATCTGCCGCATCATCTCGATGTCGTACGTGGTGCGCATCCGCAGCCGCTGGGACTCCAGGTGCTTGCCCTGCTTGTCGAGCTCGGCGAGGCGGACCTCCAGCTCGCGCTCGATGTCGTTGATCGCCCGCTCCATGCGCTCGGGGCCCGCGACGTAGTGGCTGGCGGGGAACACGTACAGCTCGCGGTCCTCGCTGATGACCTCGCCGGTCAGCGGGTGCAGCGTGGAGAGGGCCTCGATCTCGTCGCCGAACATCTCGATGCGGACGGCGAGCTCCTCGTACACCGGGAAGATCTCGATGGTGTCGCCGCGCACCCGGAAGGTGCCGCGGGTGAACGCCAGGTCGTTCCGGGTGTACTGGATGTCGACGAAGCGGCGGAGCAGCTGGTCGCGGTCGATCTCCTCGCCGACCTTGAGCGGGACCATCCGGTCCACGTACTCCTGGGGGGTGCCGAGGCCGTAGATGCAGGAGACGGAGGCGACCACGACGACGTCCCGGCGGGTGAGCAGGGAGTTGGTCGCGGAGTGGCGGAGCCGCTCCACCTCCTCGTTGATGGAGGAGTCCTTCTCGATGTAGGTGTCCGACTGCGGGACGTACGCCTCGGGCTGGTAGTAGTCGTAGTACGAGACGAAGTACTCGACGGCGTTGTTCGGCAGGAGCTCGCGGAACTCGTTCGCCAGCTGGGCGGCCAGCGTCTTGTTCGGCGCCATCACCAGGGTGGGGCGCTGGAGCTTCTCGATCATCCACGCGGTGGTCGCCGACTTGCCGGTGCCGGTGGCGCCGAGGAGCACGACGTCCTTCTCGCCCGCGCGGATGCGCCGCTCGAGGTCGGCGATGGCGGTCGGCTGGTCGCCGCTGGGCTTGTACTCGCTGACGACCTCGAAGGGCGCCACCGAACGTTCGATCTTGGAAACGGGCCGCATGCAACCACCGTACGACCCGGCACTGACACTCGGGCGGTGATCGGCTCACCGCCCGGTCGCCGGGGCTCCCGTCACCAGTCCTGGGAGCGGTGTCCGCCGCGCGCGACGCTGCGGCGGGCGCCCCGTCCGGCGGCCCGGCCGGGCGGGCGTGCGGTCCAGTTGGCGGGCTCGCCGTAGGACGGGACGTGGCGCGGGGCGGGCACGCCGGGGCGGTGCGGGGTCCGGGCGGCGGGGCGCTGCCAGTCCGGGTCGCCCATCACGAGCAGCGGGTCGAACATGACGACGACCGCGGCCAGGATCAGGAAGACCGCGGGGCCGATCAGCATGGGCAGGAGGAGTGACGTGGCGGTGGGGCCGCCTCCCGCGCGGGCCTCGGCGCCGTGCAGGTGGACGCTGACGGCGGCCATGGCGGTGTAGTGCATACCACTGACGGCGCCGCCCATCACCAGGCTGGCGCCGAGACTGGCCAGAAATCCATGCACGGAGACGGCCGCCCAGAGGGCCGCGGTGGCGGCCACGACGGCGATGACCACGGAGAGGGCGACGGTGAGCGTGTCGTACTCGATCCGCCCCTGCAGGCGCATCCCGGCCATGCCGAGGTAGTGCATGGTGGCGACGCCGAGGCCGGTGATGGTGCCGCCGGTGACCAGGGTGAGGGCGGTCGCCCCGCGGTAGCCGACGATGAAGATGCCGATGCCGACCATGAGGACGGCGACGCCCAGGCTGGCGAAGGTGATGGGGCGGTCGTAGTCGATGGGCGCCTGCTGGACGGAGAAGCCCATCATCGCGATGAAGTGCATCGTCCAGATGCCGGTGCCGATCGACGTGGCGCCGAGGGCGAGCCAGCCGGCCTTGAAGGTGTCGTGGTGGCGGAGCGATCTGGTGGTGCACCTCAGGCCGAGGGCGCCGCCGAGGCAGGCCATGAGAAAGGCGGCCACCGGCGTGACGAGCCCGTAGCTGAATCCGTCGACCGTGCCCTGCATGAGCGTGTGTCCTCCACCCCTGGTGCCACGTCGTCCGAAAACAGTCGGTACCGCTGGGTAGTACTACCGGGGCGAGATTATGGCGCGCCCGGGGCGCGGCGACCACGTGACCGGGGATTTTCCGTTCGCGAGACCGGAGCGAGACCGGCCCGTGATCTCGGTGCCGGTGGGGGCCGGGTGGGCGGCCGTCTCGGGCCGGGTTGTCGGTGGCGGGTCGTACCGTGGGCGGCATGGACATCGACACGGGGGCGGACGCGGGGCAGGCCGGCGCGGAGCGGGCCGGCACGGTGGAGTGGACGGTCGTGGAGAGCGCCATCGGGCCGCTCTTCCTCGCCGCGACCGGTCGGGGGCTCGTGCGGGTCGAGTTCCACGCCGACGCGGCCCGGCGGGAGCGGATGCTCGACCGGCTGGCGGGACAGCTGGGCGCGGAGGTGGTGGAGTGCGCCTCGGGGCGGCTCGCGGAGGCGATACGCCGGCTCGACCGGTACTTCGCGGGCGAGCGCGACGAGCTCGACCTGCCGCTCGACTGGAGCCTGACGACCGGCTTCAACCGCCAGGTGCTGCGCGAGCTGGCGGCGGGCGTTCCGTACGGGACGGTCGTCGGGTACGGGGAGCTGGCGCGGCGCGTGGGGCAGCCGGGGGCGGCGCAGGCGGTGGGTGCGGCGATGGGCGCCAATCCGCTGCCGGTGGTGGTGCCGTGCCACCGGGTGGTGGAGAGCGACGGCGGACTCGGCGGTTTCGGGGGCGGTCTGGAGACGAAGCGGCAGCTGCTCGCCCTGGAGGGCGTGCTGCCCGCGCCGCTCTTCTGAGCGCGGGCGGTGGTGGGGGAAGGAGGCGGCGTTCCCATCGGATGGGACGGCTGGCACACTCACGTAAGTGACACATACCCCCAGCGCCCCTGACGCCACCGTGCCCGGCCGGATATCCGCCTCCGTCACCGCCGCCGAGCTGCCCGCGCTCCGTCGGCGCGTCCAGGCCGGGCTGATCGCCACCCAGGTCCTGGGAGGCCTCGGCATCGCCATCGGCTTCGCCCTCGCCGCCGTCCTGGCGAGGGACGTGAGCGGCACCGAGGCGCTGTCCGGCCTCGCGTCGACGGCTTCGGTGGCGGGCTCCGCGCTGCTCGCGATGCCGCTGGCCACGCTGATGACCCGGCGGGGGCGCCGGGTGGGCCTCATGCTGGCGTATCTGCTCGCGGCGGTGGGCGCGGGTGTGGTGGTGCTCGGGGCGGTCCTCGGGAACTTCCCCCTGCTGCTCGTCGGCCTCGTGGGCTTCGGTGCCGGGTCCTCGGCGAACCTGGCGGCCCGCTTCGCGGCCGCCGACCTCGCCGAGCCGGACCGCAGGGCGCGGGCCATCTCGACGGTGGTGTGGGCGACGACCATCGGCGCGGTGCTCGGTCCGAACGTCGCCGCGCCCGCCGGACGGAGCGTCTCGGGCCTGGGGATCCCCGCCGCCGCGGGCCCGTTCGTGTGGGCCGCCGGTGTCTTCGTGCTCGCCGCGGCCGTGGTGGCCGTGCTGCTGCGCCCGGACCCGCTGCTCACCGCCCGCGCGCTCGCGGACGGCGGGCCGGGCGAGGCGGCGGAGGGCCGCTCGCTGCGGGCCGGCATGGACGCGGTGCGGAAGTCCCCGCGGGCCCGGATCGCCCTGGTCACCATCGCCGGCTCGCACACCGCCATGGTGTCGATCATGTCGATGACCCCGGTGGCGCTCACCCACCACGGCGCGGACATCCAGCTGATCGGGCTCGTGATCAGTGGCCACATCACGGGGATGTACGCCTTCTCGCCGCTGATGGGCTGGCTGTCCGACCGGCTCGGCCGGCTCTCGGTGATCGGGCTCGCGGTCGGCCTGATCGGTACGGCGGCGCTGGTCGCGGGCACGGCGGGGGCGTCCCACGGCCGGATCGCCCTGGGCCTCTTCGTCCTCGGCCTGGGCTGGTCGGCCGGGCTCGTGTCCGGTTCGGCGCTGCTCACCGACTCGGTGCCGCAGGCCGCGCGGGCCGCCGTCCAGGGGCTCTCCGACTTCGTCATGAACACCGCCGCCGGGGTCGGCGGCCTCGCGGCCGGTCTGATCGTCTCGCAGGCCGGTTACGGTCCGCTGAACGCGATCGCCGCGTGCCTGCTGCTCCCGATGGCGGCCCTGGCGCTGCGCGGCTCCCTCCGCAAGGCCTGAGCCCCCGGACGCCCCGCCCCGGAGCCCTCACCGCGGCGCCGCGGGCGACGACGCCCCGGCGGCCAGTCGCCGTGGGGCTCCCGTGCCGTCGGCGGGCACCGACCAGACCGCTCCCCCGTATCCGTACGCGAGGGTCTTCGTGTCCGTCCACAGCGCCTGGTCGTCGAAGCCGCGCCGCTCGGCGACGGGGTGCTCGCGTCCGGTGCTCAGGTCGAGGACGTACAGCCGCCACGGCTCGCGCGGGCCGTCGGACACCCGTTTCTTGAAGGCGATCCGGGTCCCGTCCGGGGAGAGCGAGGGGCATTCGACGTTCTCCCGCAGGGTCCGGGCGGACCAGTTCCGCATGTCTCCCTCGACGAGGTGGGTGCGGCCGCCCGTCGAGACGGTGGCGTAGAAGCGGTTGTCGTCGGCGGCGAAGGTGACGCCCCAGTAGTTGACGTCGGGGGCGTGGTGGCGGCGGCCGTCGAGGGTGAGCGGGATCTGCTCGATGTTCTTCACCAGGTAGCCGGTGCGCAGGTCGAGGATCGAGGTGCGGGTGGAGAAGGCCGAGTGCGCGTACGAGTCGCCGGTGGCGAACATCGTCCAGGACAGCATCCGTCCCGAGGCGGAGACCCTCGCCCGGCTGGGGATGCCCGGCAGGCCGATGCGGCGGACCTCACGGAGCCGCCCGTCGAGCACGAGGGCGTACGAGCGGGCCGGTACGCCCGGCCGCCGCTGGAGGCAGAGGGCGGTGGAGCCGGCCGCGTGGAAGCGGTCGCAGGAGGGGCCTCCGGTCACCCGGCCGCCGGGCGCTGCCGGGTCCACGCGCGCGATGCGGCCGCCGGCGGTGTCCCGGACGTAGAGCGCCCCGGTGCCGCCGTCCAGGGTGAAGCCGGGGGCGGCGGTTCCCGTGGCGGCGGCCCGCCCGGAGGCGGCGCGCAGGGTGTAGGCGGTGGCTCCGCCGCCGAGCAGCAGGAGGGCGAGGACGAGGATCCCCACACGCGTGCGCGTGGAGGCGGCGATGTTCATGGCCTGGTCCCTTCGGGGGTGGGCCCGGACGGCAGCAGCCGGGCGGCGCAGCACAGGGCCGCGGCGAGGGCCAGGAGCGCCGCGACGAGCGCCGTCTCCGGTCCGCTCGCCGTCCACAGGGCGCCGAAGGCGACGGCGGCGGCGAGCCGGGCCAGCGCCTGCGCGGTCTGGACGACCGCGAGGCCGCCGGCCTGCCGTCCCTCGGCGAGGAACGGTCCGGCGAGGGCCATCAGGACTCCGTCGGTGGCGGCGTAGAAGACCCCGAGCAGCAGGAGGACGCCGACGAGGGCCGCCGTACCGGGCAGGGGGGCGAGGAGCAGTCCGTAGGCCAGGAGCAGGGCCCCGTGCCCGTACAGGAGGGGTCGGCGGCGCCCGAAGCGGTCGGCGAGGCGCCCGGCGGGGACGGCGAGCAGGAGGTACACGCAGGCCGCGCCGAGCGGCAGGAACGGGAACCAGGTGGGGTCGAGGTCGAGGCGCCGCTGGAGCAGCAGGTAGAGGAAGGAGTCGCCGACGGTGGCGGCGCCGAGGAGGGCGGCGCAGAGCACGATGCGGCGGTACGCGGGCGAGCCGCGCAGGGCCGCGAGGAGTGCGCCACGCGCGCGGGGCGCCGCCGTCCGCCTCGGCGGCATGCCCTGTGCGCGCCCGGGGACGAAGAGCAGCCAGAGCAGCACGCCGAAGGCGCCGACGCAGAAGCTGACGGCGAAGACCGCCTCGTACGTCTCGGCCGTCGCCCGCAGCAGCGCGAAGGCGGCGAGGGGTCCGAGGAGGGCGCCGGTGGTGTCCATGGCGCGGTGGGTGCCGAAGGCGCGGCCCAGGTCCTCGGGCGGGCTGTGCAGGGTGATGAGCGCGTCGCGCGGGGCGGTGCGCACGCCCTTGCCGAGCCGGTCGGCGGCGAGGGCCCCGGCGATCCAGCCGGTCGCCCCGCCCGCGAGGAGCAGGCCGAGCCGGGAGCAGGCGGAGAGGGCGTAGCCGAGTCCTGCGACCTGTTTGTGGCGGCCGCCGCGGTCGGCGGAGGCGCCGCCGAGGAGCCGTACGAGGGCGGTGGCGCCGGTGGAGAGGCCGTCGAGGAGCCCGAACTGGAGCGGGGAGAGGCCGAGTCCGAGGACCAGGTAGAGCGGCAGGACGGCGGTCACCATCTCCGAGGAGACGTCGGTGACGAGGCTGACCGTGCCGAGGGCGAGGACGGTGCCGGGGACGCGCCGCCGGGTCCCGGTGGGACGGGGCGGCGCGTCGCGGCGACCGGTGGTCGCGAGGTACATCAGTGGCAGGTGTAGGTCGGGCCGGAGTCCTTGACCTGGTCGTCGATGCCGACGTACTGCCAGGTGTAGGTGGTGTCGGTGAGGTTCAGCTTCAGGACGCCGTACGAGCCGCTGATCCGCTTCTGGCTGTTGGGCTGGACGGTCTCGATGTCGTAGGGCTCGGCGCCGCCCATGCCGCCGACGATCTCGACGATGCCGTCGGCGGTGGCCTGCCCGTTCGGGTCCTGCGGGGCGAAGCGCTCGTAGTGGTGGTCGTGTCCGTTGAGGACGAGGTCGGCCTTGGCCGCGTAGAGGATCTGCCAGACGGGCTTGGAGACGGGGTCGTTGCCGTGGCCGCCGGAGGAGTACAGCGGGTGGTGGAAGTAGGCGGCGACGCAGCCCTTGGTGTTGCGCGCGAGGTCGTCCTTGAGCCACTGGATCTGCGCGGCGTCGTCGAAGGTGTTGGAGTCGAGGGCGACGAAGTGCCAGTTGCCCTGGTCGTAGCTGTAGTAGGGCTTGCCGAGCGGGTAGGCGATGGCGCCGAAGTACGACTTGTAGCCGGAGAACGCGCCGGCCGGGTCGTAGGACTCGTGGTTGCCGGGCACGGGGTGGGTCTGCGCCTTGAAGACGCCCCAGCTCTTGTCGTAGTAGTTCTTGAAGTCCGAGAGACGGGCGTCGTCGTACTGGTTGTCACCCATCGTCAGGTAGAAGGACGGCGCGATGCGCTGGGCCAGGGCTGCCGTCTTCGGGTGGGCGCAGGAGCTGCTGGAGGCCGTGCACTGGGCGGCGATGTCGCCGGCCGCGACGACGGTGAAGGCGCCGGTGGGCGGGGGCGTGGTGGAGGTGGTGCCGTAGACCTCCACCGTCCAGAGCGAGTAGCCGTACGAGGTGCCGCGGGCGGTCCCGTAGACGCGGAGGTAGCGGCCGGTGCCGGTGAGTCCGGTCCAGTCGTCCGTGGCGCCGTTGCCCGCGGTCTCGGTGGCGAGCCGGGTCCAGGTGGTGCCGTCGGCGGAGATCTCGACGCGGTAGGCCTTGGCGTAGGCGACCTCCCAGACGAGTTTCACGCGGGAGACGGTGGCCGAGGGGCCGAGGTCGACCTTGATCCACTGGGGGTCGACGCCTTCGGTGCTGGCCCAGCGGGTGGTGGAGTTGCCGTCGAAGGCCTTCTCGGGGCCGAAGGTGCTGTCCTCGACGGAGGAGGAGGTGGCCGGCCTGCCCTGGGAGATCAGGGTGTCGGCGGCGGCTCCGGCCCGGTCCGGGAGGGCGAGCAGGAGTCCGCCGACGAGCAGCAGCACGGCGGCGAGGACGAGGGGCAGACGGTCGGTGGTGCGGCGAGGTGGGGCGGAGGCGAACGGGCGCATACCTGGGCTCCCTGGCCTGAGGGGTCGGCGAGAGCTGGACACCGGTGCGGGCACCACGGCTTCGCCGGGCGGCACGGCCGGGGCGCCCGTGCCGCGTGGTGCGGGCACGGGCGACCGACCGGGTGGCGATTCGGGGCGCCACACGGCGGGTGGTGCTCGGCGGCCGGGTCAGAGCTCTCGCTGAGCGCGTCACGCCCCTGATCGGGCGCCGCGCCAAGCCACCGCCCGGGATGCTAGCGGATAGGAAGGTTTCCTACCAGACTCTCAACTCGGCGGCTGCCCCCGGGGATTCAGAGGCTGATGTGGTACGCCTTGCGGAGCGTCTCGTGCACCGTCCAGGTCGTCCGGTCGCCCTCGCGCAGCACGCACGCGTCGCCGGGGCCGATCTCCAGGGTCTCGCCGCCCTCGACGGCGACGGTCGCGCGCCCGGAGACCACCACGAACAGCTCGTTGGCCTCGGTGTCGGTGACGACGCCGGGCGTGATCTGCCAGATGCCGCGCAGCTGCTTGCCGTCGGCCGACTCCCACAGCACCTTGCCCGTCACCTCGGGCGTGCCGGAGACGATCTGGGCGGGGTCGAGGGGCTCGGCCTCGAGCTCCGCCTCGGGGATGTGCACGGCGAAAGAGGGCGCGTCATGAGTGGTCATGGGCGGTGACTGTAGCGGGGGTCCGAGGGCGTTCCCAGGGCGGGACCGGGTGGAGGAACAGCCTCCGTTTCGGCTCCCACCAGGTGCGATGCCGAGAACCTTCGGCGGCGACGAAATCCGTACCGGCGCTCCGGCGCGGCGCCCCAAGGGGGTCGCGGCCGGACCCGACGCCTCGGGCGGGGGGCCGGTCACGGATTCCGCAGGCGCCCTCCGGCGTGTGGCAGGAGGTCGCCGACGAGGTTTGCGGGGCCGGTGATCGCGCCAAGGAATGGGACATGTCCACACAGGTGTCCGAAGAGGTACGGGAAGCGCTCCACGAGGGCCGGCCCGTCGTCGCGCTGGAATCGACGATCATCGCCCACGGCCTGCCGCGCCCGCGCAACCTCGCCGTGGCGACGGAGCTGGAGGAGTCGGTACGGGCCGGGGGCGCCGTCCCCGCCACCATCGCGGTCGTCGACGGCACGGCCAGAATCGGCCTCGACCCGGCGGCCCTGACCAGGATCGCCGAGGACCCGTCGGTGCGGAAGCTGGGCCACCGCGACCTGGCCCCGGCCCTGGCGACCGGGGCGACGGGGGCGACGACGGTCTCGGCGACGGCCTGGCTGGCGGACGCGGCCGGCATACGGGTCTTCGCGACGGGCGGGCTCGGCGGCGTCCACCGCGAATGGAGCGAGACCCAGGACGAGTCCGCCGACCTGCGGCTGCTCGCCCGGGTCGGGATCACCGTGGTCTGCGCCGGGGTCAAGTCGATCCTCGACGTGCCCGCGACGCTCCAGCGCCTGGAGACCCTGGGGGTGACGGTCGTCGGCTACGGCACGGAGCACTTCCCCGGCTTCTACCTCGCCTCCTCGGGCGAACCCGTCGACTGGACCCTGCGCACCCCGGCGGAGGTGGCCGGGGTGATACGGGCGCAGGACGCGCTGGACGGCCCCCGGGCCGCGCTCGTCGTGGCCAACCCGGTGCCGGTGGCCGAGCAGTTGGATCCGGCGCTGCACGACCGGGTGCTCGCGCGCGGCCTCGCCGCGGCGAAGGAGAAGGGGATCACCGGGCAGGCGGTGACGCCGTTCCTCCTCGAATACCTGACGGTGCACACGGAAGGGGCGTCCCTGGAGGCCAACCTCGCGGCGGTACGGGGCAATGTGCGGCTCGCGGCGAGCATCGCGACGGCGTACGCGTCGGGGGCGGCGCACGACACCGGGGCCGGTGGCGCGGCGGGGCACGGCTCGGAGGCCGGCTCGGCGGCGCCCGGCGTCGGCGGCCGGTGACCCGGGCAGGGGGCGCGCTCCTCGTCGTCGGGGACGTGGTCACGGACGTCGTCGCCCGACACCGGACCCCGCTCGCCCCGGCGACGGACACCGCGGCGGAGATACGGACCCTGCCGGGCGGCGCCGGGGCCAACGCGGCCTGTTGGGCGGCGCGTTCGGGCGGCGGGGAGGTGCGGCTGCTCGGCCGGGTGGGGACGGACGCGGCCGGCTGGCACGAGCGGGCACTGCGGAGGGCCGGTGTGCGCCCCCTGCTCGTCCCGGACGCGGACGCGGCGACGGCCACCGTGATCGCGCTCGTGGACGGCTCGGCGGAGCGCACCTTCCTGACGGACAGCGGCGCCGCACTGCGCCTCTCCCCCGCCGACTGGTCGCCGGGGCTCCTGGACGGCGTGGCCCGGCTGCACCTGTCGGGGTACCTGTTCTTCGCCGCACCGAGCCGCGAGACGGCCTGCCGGGCGCTGCGGGACGCGCGGGCGGCGGGGGTCCCGGTGAGTGTGGACCCGGCGTCGGCGGGGTTCCTCGCGGAGCTGGGCGCGGACCGGTTCCTGGCGGCCGCGGAGGGAGCCGAGACGCTGCTGCCGAACGCCGACGAGGCCCGGTCGCTCACCGGGTGCGGCGAACCGGATTCGGCGGCCGCGGATTTGAGCCGGCGGTTCCCGCTGGTCGTGGTCACCCTCGGGGCGGCCGGAGCGCTGGTCGCCGAGGGCGGCGCGGTCACCGCGCGGGTGACGGCGCCCCCGGTGCGGCCGGTGGACTCGACGGGCGCGGGCGACGCGTTCACCGGGGCCTTCCTGGCGGCGCGGCTCGCGGGCGCGGACCCGGTGCGGGCCGCCGAGGCGGGCTGCCGCGCGGGCGCGGAGGCGGTCACCACGGTGGGCGGCAGACCCCCGGCAGACCCAGGCGACGGCTGACAGGCCCTAGGTCTTCAGGCCCGTCCAGGCCGGGTGGCGCGGGTCGTCGGCGCGGACGACGGCGTCCGCCACGTCCGTGGGGCCGACCTCCATCTCGTACCGGGCGAAGGCGGGCAGGGTCCAGGGCTCCTCCGTGCGCCGGGCGAGGGCGCCGGGTGTGAGGCGCAGATGCACGGTGAGGTCGAAGGGGAACCAGTGGCCGAGCAGGAAGGGCCCGTGCAGTACGAGGACCCCGCGCGGCGGCAGCGTGACGTACGGGCTGCGGGTGGCGCGGTCCGTGACCGGGTCCCACAGGTCGGGCAGCACGCGCCCGGTGCCGCCGGGGTCGAGCGGCCCGAAGACCTCCCGCCACAGGGCCCCGGTGTCGGTCCACCCGCTGTAGTACGCGTCGGGGTCCTGCTTCCCGTACTCGTACCGGAGGGAGGCCGGCCGCAGGAAGCCGCCGGTGCTCACGACCTGGACCGCTCGGCCGCGGGTGCGCAGCGCCTCGGCGAGGAGCCCGGCGAGCTCGCCCGCGGGCGCGGCGGGCGGGCCGTCGATGCCCACCTTGAGCCAGTCGTCGCCCGCCGCGGCGGGGGACGCTTCGAGGTGGCCGGCGAGCGTCTCCGCCAGCCGGTCCCAGGTGATCGCCTCGTATCGCATGCCGTCCATCCTGCCTGCCCCACCCACCCCTGACGCGTACGCCGACATCCTCGGCCGTACGGTGACCTGGCCGCGCGACCGCACGGCGTCCACGGAGGAGAGGACTGGTTCCCCATGAGCCGGCGTCAGGAAGCCCTGCCCTACGAGACCACGGAGACGACGACTCCCTTCGGCCTGGGGCTGCACCATGTGCAGCTCTCCCTGCCGCCGGGCGAGGAGGAGGCGTGCCGCCGCTTCTACGTGGACGTGCTCGGCATGACCGAGATCCGGAAGCCGCCGGTCCTCGCGGCGCGCGGCGGTCTGTGGGTGCGCTCGGACGCGCTGGAGATCCATCTGGGCGTCGAGGAGGACTTCCGGCCGGCCCGCAAGGGGCACCCGGGCATCCTGGTCGCCGACCTCGACGGCCTGGCCGAGCGGCTGACCGGCCTGGGTGTCGAGGTGACGTGGGACGACAACTTCCCGGGCCACCGCCGCTTCTACGTCGCGGACTGCCACGGGAACCGGCTGGAGTTCCTCCGCCCCGTGCACTGAGCCGGGCTTGACCTTGTCACTGGCGTCAGGGTTCGACCATCGGCTCATGGACACCACCACATCCACCAGGGTCGTCGTCGTCACGGGCGCGGGCACCGGCATCGGCCGGGCCACCGCGCGCTCCTTCGCCGGGCAGGGGGCGACGGTCGTCGCCGTCGGCCGCCGGGCCGAGCCGCTGCGGGAGACCGCCGAGGGGCATCCGGGCATCCGTCCGTTCACCGCCGACATCACGGCGGAGGGCGCGGCCGAGGAGATCGTCCGTGCCACGCTCGCGGCCCACGGCCGGCTCGACGTCCTCGTCAACAACGCGGGGATCTCCGCCGGCGGCCCGCTCGGCACGCTGGACCGTTCCGTGATGGCCCCGCTCCTGGAGACGAACCTCGTCGCCCCGGTCCTGCTCACCCAGGCGGCCCTCCCCGCGCTCCGGGAGTCCCGGGGCGTCGTGGTGAACGTGACGACGACGATCGGTCAGCGCGGCTGGCCCGCCAACTCCTTCTATCCGGCGACGAAGAGCGCCCTGGAGACCCTGACCCGCTGCTGGGCGGTGGAGCTCGCGCCGGCCGGCGTCCGGGTCGTGGCGGTCGCTCCCGGTGCGATCGAGACGCCGATCGCGGACCACATGGGCCTCTCCCCCGAGCAGCGGAAGGCGGTGCGGGCGTGGCAGCTCGCGCACACCCCGCTGGGCCGGGTCGGCAGGCCGGAGGAGGTCGCCTGGGCGATCACCTCGCTCGCCGCAGCGGACGCCGCCTTCCTGACCGGCACCGTGCTGCCCGTCGACGGGGGCGCGCTGGTCTCGTGATACGACTGCGCGAGGAGGTGGCGTCCTTGCGCATCGGTGAACTGGCCCGGCGGACCGGGGTGTCGGCCCGCTCGCTGCGGCACTACGAGCAGGCGGGGCTGATCACGTCGGTCCGCGCGGCGAACGGGTACCGGGTGTACGAGGAGAACGCCGTGGCGCGGGTGTCGAACATCCGGTACCTGCTGGACGCGGGGTTCACCCTGGACGACGTGGCGGCGTTCCGCACGTGTCTGGACGGGGACATCTCGGCGGCTCCGCCGTCCGCCCGCGCCCTGGAGATCGCCCGCGAGCGGCTCGCCGTGATCGACGCGCGCATCGCGGCCCAGACGGCGGCCCGCGACCGCCTGGCGAAGGCCCTGGCCGCGCAGTCCTGAGCTCAGGCCGACGCGAGGGCATACGCGCGGGCACACGCGAGGGCATGCGCGAGGGCATGCGCGAGGGCCGATGCGACGGCCGGGGGCGGCGACCTCGCCTCAGACCGACGCGACCACCGGCGCGGGGCGTTCCAGCACGGCGCGGCCCGCTTCGACCGCCTCGCCGAGCGTCAGCTCGCCCGCCGCGAGGGCCCGGCAGGTCGCCGCGTCGGTCCGCAGCCGGGCGTCGGGGGCCTCCACCGCCCCGTCCCCGTAGCCGACGACGCCGTCCGCCCCGAGCCGTACGTGGAACTCGCCCTCGTCAAGCGTCACCTGGACGACGCCCGCGCCGAGTTCCGTCAGCACGCCGAGGAGCGGGATCGCGTACCAGTGGGCGCGGACCGCGTCCGTGGGCCGGGGTTCGCCGAGGTCGGGAGCGCCCCAGGCGGCGAGGGTGCGCAGGACGGGCAGCAGGTCGCGTCCGCGCGGGGTGAGTTCGTACACGTACGCCGAGACGGGCGGGGGCAGCCGGCGCCGGGTGACGAGCTCGGCGCCCTCCATGTCCTTGAGGCGCCCGGCGAGCATGTCGGTGCTGACGCCGGGCAGATCGGCGTGCAGGTCGGTGTAGCGGCGCGGCCCGGCGAGGAGTTCGCGGACGACGAGCAGGGTCCAGCGGTCGCCGACGAGGTCGAGGGCGCGCGCGGCGGCGCAGTGCTGGTCGTAGCTGCGGCGGCGTGGCTGACGTGGCATGCGACGCAGTCTAGACATGTTGTTGGACTTTCCAAGCTCGAACTTGGTAAAACCAAGCAACACGAAACCGACGGGGACCTTGGGGAGATCCGACATGGAGTTCCGGCAGTCGAGCAAGCTGAACGAGGTCTGCTACGAGATCCGCGGCCCGGTGATCGAGCACGCCAACGCGCTGGAGGAGGCGGGCCACAGCGTCCTGCGCCTCAACACCGGCAACCCGGCGCTCTTCGGCTTCGAGGCCCCCGAGGAGATCGTCCAGGACATGATCCGGATGCTCCCCAAGGCCCACGGCTACACCGACTCGCGCGGCATCCTCTCCGCCCGGCGCGCGGTCGCCCAGCGCTACCAGTCCATGGGCCTGCCGGACGTGGACGTCGACGACATCTTCCTCGGCAACGGCGTCTCCGAGCTGATCTCGATGGCCGTCCAGGCCCTCCTGGAGGACGGCGACGAGGTCCTCGTGCCGGCCCCCGACTACCCGCTGTGGACGGCGGTGGTCACGCTCGCGGGCGGCAGGCCCGTGCACTACCTGTGCGACGAGTCCGCCGACTGGTACCCGGACCTCGACGACATGGCGTCGAAGATCACCGACCGCACCAAGGCCATCGTCG
Source organism: Streptomyces sp. NPDC055815 (assembly GCF_053616475.1). Lineage (NCBI taxonomy): Bacteria > Bacillati > Actinomycetota > Actinomycetes > Kitasatosporales > Streptomycetaceae > Streptomyces > Streptomyces sp. NPDC055815. The sequence continues at coordinate 82,270 of NZ_JBSHDU010000026.1, forward strand.
TCATCAACCCCAACAACCCCACGGGCGCCGTCTACCCGAAGGAGGTCCTGGAGGGCATCTTCGAACTCGCCCGGCGCCACGGCCTGATGGTCTTCGCCGACGAGATCTACGACCAGATCGTCTACGACGAGGTCGTCCACCACCCGGCCGCCTCCCTCGCCCCCGACCTGGTCGTCCTCACCTTCGGCGGCCTCTCCAAGACCTACCGGGTCGCGGGCTTCCGCTCCGGCTGGCTGGTCGTCACCGGCCCCAAGCAGCACGCGAAGAACTACCTGGAGGGCCTCACCATGCTGGCCTCCATGCGGCTCTGCCCCAACGCCCCCGCCCAGTACGCCATCCAGGCCGCGCTCGGCGGCCGGCAGTCGATCCACGAGCTCACCGCCCCCGGGGGCAGGCTGCGCGAACAGCGCGACCGGGCCTGGGAGAAGCTCAACGAGATCCCGGGCGTCTCCTGCGTGAAGCCGAAGGGCGCCCTGTACGCCTTCCCGCGCCTCGACCCCGCCGTGCACAAGATCCACGACGACGAGAAGTTCGTCCTCGACCTGCTGCTGCGGGAGAAGATCCAGGTCGTGCAGGGCACCGGCTTCAACTGGCCGCGCCCGGACCACTTCCGCATCCTGACCCTGCCGTACGCCGACGACCTCGACGCCGCCATCAGCCGCATCGGCCGCTTCCTGAGCGGCTACCGGCAGTGACGTCCGACCCCCTCTGCTGTCATGATCTAGAGATCTGAAGGCCGAGGAGAACGGGAGGGCGGCCGGTCATGGATGCGGCGCTGATAGCCGTGGCGGGAACCCTGTTGGGCGTCGTGTTCACGCACTGGTTCCAGGGGCGGGCCACCGAGCGCACGGCCGCGCTCGCCCGCACCGAACAGCTCCGGCAGGAACGGATCGCGACCTACAGCGCGTTCGCGGAGGCGGTCGTCGACTACCGGCACAGCCAGAACGACCGCTGGTTCCGCGCCTTCCAGCAGCCCGGCTCGGAGGAGGCGGAGGAGTCCCGCCACGCCTCCTACCGTCAGCGCACCGCCGCCCGGCAGGCCCTCTTCCGCGTCCAGCTGGTGTGCGAGGACGCGGAGGTCCGGCGCCTCGCCGAGGCGGCCTTCGTGGACTCCCACTGCATGCACGACGCGGTCGACGAGGCGGACCGCGCCCACCGCTCGGAGCAGGCGAAGAAGGCGCTCGCCGTGTTCATCGCCGCCGCCGCGCCCGGCGTCCGCTGATCGGGGACCGGCCGTGGACCTCGTCGCGCCCGTCGTCGTCGAACCGCTCAGGCGCCGCCGCTGCTCGGAGTGCCACCAGGGGCCGCTGCAGCGGATGATCGTCGAGTTCAACGCGCCGGTCTGCCTGGACTGCGCCGATCTCGGACATCTGGTCTTCCTGCGCCGGGGCGACACCGCGCTCACCCGCCGCGCCCGGGAGGCGAGCACGCTCTGGGCCGTGGTCGTACGGCACAACCGGCGCCGTACCCGGTACGAGCGCCAGGGCCTGCTCGTCGAGGAGGCCGCCCTCGCCGAGGCCGAACGGGCCTGCCTGGCCGACGCGGACGCGCGGGCCGCGCGGCGGGCCCGGGACGCGGTGCGGCGCGCCGCGCTCGACGCCGAGATCACCCAGGTCCTGCGGGCGGAGATCCTGCGGCTCTTCCCGTCCTGCCCGGCCGACCGGGCCACCGAAATCGCCGTCCACGCCTCGGCGAAGGGCACCGGGCGGGTGGGGCGCACGGCCGCGGGCCGCTCGCTCGACCGCGGCGCGGTCACCGCCGCGGTACGAGCCTCCGTACGGCATGTGGACACGCCGTACGACTCCCTGCTGATGCAAGGGATCCCCCGGCACCAGGCCCGGACGCGGATCGCGCCCGCCATCGAGGCGGTGCTCCGGACCTGGCGCCAGGACGACGGGACCGCGGGCGGCCGGGGACGCGGCTGACGGCTCGGGCGTCAGCCGGCGTCGGAAGGGCCGCGCGGGGCGGACCCTCAGGCCTGGTCGGCGGCCCGGCGTGCGCGGCGGTACAGCAGGGCGCCGCCGAGGAGCAGCGCGGCGCTCGCGGGAACGGTGTACCCCAGGGCGTCCGAACCCGTGGCGGCCAGCGAGGCGGTGCTGGTCTCACCCTGCGGCGCGGGGGCCGGGGCGGCCGGGGGGACGCTCTCGGAGCGCGGCACCGGCACGTTGCGCACGGGGGTCTGCGGGCGCGGCGTCGGCGTCTCGATCGGCTGCTCGGGCTTGGCCGGGCCGTTCACCGAGGTGTTGCCGAAGACCGGGTTGAGGATGCCGACCACGTTGGCCGAGTTCCCGCTGAGGTTCACGGGGAGGTCGACGGGCAGCTGGAGGCCGTTCCCGGAGAGCACGCCCGGGGATCCCGCGGCGTGGGTCTCGGCGGTGGACCCGCCGCCGTTGGAGGAGCCGCCCCCGTGGGAACCGGTCTGGGAGCCGCTCTGGGAACCGGTCTGGGAGCCGCTCTGGGAGCCGCCGGCCTGCTCGCCGCCGCGCGGGGTGGCGGGCTGGTCCTTGTGGGAACCGCCGCCGTTCTCGTCCCCGTACCCCCCGGCCTCGCGCTCCGTGGAACGGTTGGCACAGCTGTTGCCGAAGGCCGGGTTGAGCAGCCCGACGACGCTGACGGTGTTGCCGCACGCGTTGACCGGGACGTGCACCGGCAGCTGGAGCGTGTTGCCGGAACCGACTCCCGGCGAACCGACCGCGGCGCCCTCGGCGCCGGCGTCGGCGTGCGCGGCGCCCGCCGAGAGGGCGAGCGCGCCGCCCGTGACCAACAGTGTGGCCAGACCACTTCGGCGAATCTGCCTCATGGCTTCCTGCCTTCCGGAGGTGTGCACGGGCCAAGTGCCCGTACCGGAATCAACGCGACAAACGTGTGCACCGGATCCGGCCGTTGACCGGTTTCACCCCATCGAGTGGGACTCCGTTCGGGTGTCGGGTCAATTCCCGTCGACGCGCCTGAGAGCCCCGTCAGGATCCGTCAGCGCCCCAGGAGATCGGTGAGGGCGCCGACCGGGTCCGGGTCGGGGGCGCCGCGCGGCCACCAGTCCTCGCGGCCGGCGTCCGACTCGTACCCGTACCAGAGACCGTCCCGGCCGAGCCGCAGCTGGAGGGACTCCCCGGAGAGCCGGTTGCGCCAGGGCCGGAACGCCGGGAAGTCGGCGGCGAGCAGCGCGGGTCTGGCCCGGTCGAACGGGCCGGCCGGCGGGTCCCAGGGCTCTTCGAGGACGGCGAGGCCCGCCGCCCCGCCCTGCCGCCAGGCGGCGACGGCGCGGGCGAGGTCCGTGGGGGTGCGGTCGAGGGCGTACGCCAGGTCGCGGTAGAGCGCGCGCGACGAGGCGGTGAGTCCGGAGCCGGGGTGCGCGGCGGCCAGCCGGACCGCGTCCTGCCAGGGGGTGAGCGCGGCGACCGGGTCGTGGCCGGTGGCGAGGAAGACGTGCGCACGGGCCGCGGCCTCGGTCGCGAGGAGGTCGAGCGCCAGCGGATCGGGAGCGTCCGGGTCCGGTGGGAAGACGGCCGGGCGGCCGGGCCGGTCCGGGACGGGCAGCTCGGGCGGCAGCGGCGGCAGCCCGGGCCCGGTGGCCGCGTCGAGCGCGATCCGGGCGGCGACCGTGGGCATCGACGGGGCGGCGGCGCCCGCCTCGGCGGCGCCCCGGGCGGCGTTCCGCCGGGTGAGTTCGGCCAGGAGCTCCTGCTCTCCCCGGCCGCGCATCAGGAAGAGGACGAACGGGTCCTCGTCGAGCAGACGGGCGGCCTGGTAGCAGAGGGCGGCGGCGTGCTTGCAGGGGTATCCGTCGTCCGGGCAGGAGCAGTCGGGGACGAGGTCGCCCGGCGCGGGCAGCAGTCCGGTGACCGCCTCCAGGGCGTGCGGCACGTCCTTGTCGAGGAGGGCGGCGATGTGGTCGGGGCGGGCGGCGGCCTCGTCGAGGAACCGCTCCCAGCCGTCGTCGCCGAGGGTCCGCATCCTGATCTCGGTGCGGTACGGGCGGGGCCGGGTGCCGTGCACATAGGCGACGACCCGGCCGGGGGTGACCGTGATCGCGTCGACGTGGCCGCGCCCCGCATAGGCCTTGCCGCGCGCGAGCCGGGCCGGGTCCAGCGCGGTGTTCTCCAGGGCCGTGACCCAGGCGTTCCCCCACCAGGTGGCGGCGAACCGGCCGTCGGGGGCCGAGCGCGGCGGGAGCTGCGGGAAGGTACGGCGGCGGTCGTCGTGGCGGAGGGCGGCACCCCGCGCGCCCCGCGCGCCCCTGGCGTGGTTCACGAGGGCCTCCTCAGGGACACCAGGTCGGCGAGCTCCCGGTCGGTGAGCTCGGTGAGGGCGGCCTCTCCGGAGCCGAGGACGGCGTCGGCCAGGGCCCGCTTGGCGCGGAGCATCTCGGCGATGCGGTCCTCGACGGTCCCCTCGGCGACGAGCCGGTGGACCTGCACCGGCTGGGTCTGCCCGATGCGGTAGGCCCGGTCGGTGGCCTGCTCCTCGACGGCCGGGTTCCACCAGCGGTCGTAGTGCACGACATGGCCGGCCCGGGTGAGGTTGAGGCCGGTGCCCGCGGCCTTCAGGGAGAGCAGGAAGACGGGGACCTCGCCGGCCTGGAAGCGGTCGACCATCCGCTCCCGCTCGGCCACGGGCGTGCCGCCGTGCAGGAGTTGCGCGGGGATGCCGCGGGCGGCCAGGTGGTCGGCGAGGAGCCGCGCCATCGACACGTACTGGGTGAAGACGAGCACGGACCCGTCCTCCGCGAGGATCGTGTCGAGGAGCTCGTCGAGCAGGGCGAGCTTCCCGGAGCGGCCGGCGAGCCGGGCGGTGCCGCTGCCGCGCGGCGCCTGCTCCTTGAGGTACTGCGCGGGGTGGTTGCAGATCTGCTTCAGCGAGGTCAGCAGGCTCATGACGAGGCCGCGGCGGGCGATGCCCTCGGCGCCCTCGATCCGCGTCATGGTCTCGCGGACCACCGCCTCGTAGAGCGAGGCCTGCTCCCGCGTGAGGGCGACGGGGTGGTCGGACTCCGTCTTCGGCGGGAGTTCGGGGACGATGCCGGGGTCGGACTTGCGGCGGCGCAGCAGGAAGGGCCGCACCAGCCGGGCGAGCCGCTCGACGGCCTCCTCGTGCTCGATCTCCTCGTGGTTCTCCACGGCCCGGGCGTGCCGGGAGCGGAAGGCCTTGAGCGGGCCGAGGAGGCCGGGGGTGGTCCAGTCGAGGAGCGCCCAGAGTTCGGAGAGGTTGTTCTCCACGGGGGTGCCGGTGAGGGCGACCCTGGCGGGTGCGGGGATCTCGCGGAGGGCCTTGGCGGTCGCGGAGAACGGGTTCTTGACGTGCTGGGCCTCGTCGGCGACGACCATCCCCCACTCCCGCTCGGCGAGGCGGGCGGCGCTGGTGCGCAGGGTGCCGTAGGTGGTGAGGACGAAGCCGCCCTCGGTGCCGTCGAGGTCCCGGTCCGTGCCGTGGAAGCGCCGGACGGGCACGTCGGGGGCGAACTTCCGCACCTCCCGCTGCCAGTTGCCCAGGAGGGAGGCCGGGCAGACGACGAGGGTGGGGGCGCGGCGGGCGCGGCGCAGGTGGAGGGCGATGAGGGTGACGGTCTTGCCGAGGCCCATGTCGTCGGCGAGGCAGCCGCCGAGGCCGAGCGAGGTCATCAGGTCCAGCCAGGCGAGGCCGCGGAGCTGGTAGTCGCGCAGGGTGGCGGTCAGGCCGGGCGGGGCCTGCACGTCCTCGGGACCGGCCAGGAGCCGGTCGCGGAGCGCGGCGAGGGCCCCGACGGGGACGGCGGGGACGGACTCGCCGTCCACCTCGGCGGTGCCGGTGAGCGCGGCGGCGAGGGCGTCGACCGGTTCGAGCAGGCCGAGCTCCCGCTTGCGTGCCTTGCGGACGAGGGCGGGGTCGACGACGACCCACTGGTCGCGCAGGCGCACGATGGGCCGGTGGGCCTCGGCCAGGAGGTCCATCTCGCGCTCGGTGAGCGGATCGCCGTCGAGCGCCAGCTGCCAGTTGAACCGCAGCAGCTCCTCGCTGTCGAAGAAGGAGGTGCCGTCGGTGGCGGAGCCGGGCGCGGCCTGGGCGGGGCGGACGACGGCGGAGGCGCTGAGCGAGCGGGCGAGCTCGCGCGGCCAGTGGAGGGCGACCCCGGCGTCGGCGAGCCGGGCGGCGGCCGGGCCGAGCAGTTCGTACAGCTCGTCCTCGGTGACGGCGAGGACGTCGGGCACGTCCCGCTCCAGGAGCCGGGAGAGCGGGGGCCAGACGCGGGCGGCCCGGCGCAGGGCGAGGACGGCGTCGATCCGGGCCCGGGGCCCGAAGTGCTCGCCGTCCCCCGCCCACAGGTCCGTGGCGTCGATGACGAGGGTCGGGTCGGCGAGGCTGTGGATCTGGAGGAGCGCGGCGGCGGCGTGCCGGTCCCCGTCGGCGATGCCGGCCGTGCCGGCGGCATCGGCGGTGTCGAAGAGTTCGTACGGCGAGAGGTCGAGGCGGAGCGAGACCCGCACCCCCGCGTCCATCCCGGCCGCCGCCTCGGCGGCCCAGGCACGCGCGCGGGGCAGGTGCTGCGGGGCGCGCGCCGCGAACGGCGCGCCGACCGCGTGGGCGGCCGCGGGCGTGCGGGGCAGCACGTCGGCGACCGCGTCGAGGAAGGCCCGCACGAGGGCCTCGGGCTCGGGCAGCCGCAGCGGACCGCGCCCCGGGACCGGGACCGCGTACCCCTCGTAGGGCAGGGCGGCGGCGACGGCCCGCAGATGGGCGATGTCCTCGGCGTCCAGGGGTCCGGCCCGCCAGGCGTCCAGGTCGTCCGCGGTCAGCCCCGGCAGCAGCCGTCCGCGCGAGGCGAGGTGCAGGGCGTGCAGGGCGGCGGCGCCCCAGGCGGCCGTGGCGGGGTGCGCGGCCGGATGGTGGCGGGCCGCGACGAGATGCGGCAGCGCGGCCTCGACGGGCAGGGTCACGGCGGGCACCGAGCGGCCCCGGGCGCCGCTGCCGTGCCGCCGGGCCACGGTCAGCTCGGCCCGCTCCGCCCCGCTCTCCGCCGGGTCCGGCAGCGGGCGGCCGTCGGGGGCCCAGAACGCGACCCGGCCGTCACGGGGCAGGGCGGCCGGCAGGAAGACGGCGGCGCTGGTCGTCCAGGTGTGTGTCACGGCTCCGCTCCCCTCCCGTGGTGTGTCGCTTCCTTCTGGACCTCCGACCTTACGGGTGGGGTCTGACAACGGCCGTCGGACGGGTTCCCCCGGGCGGCCCAACAGCGGATGACAGCGGCCCGCGCGGGCGGCATGGTGGCCTGAAACGACTCGACAGAAGAGGATCCGCCATGTCCGTTCGCCGGCGTCTCACGACCGCCACCGGGGCCGTGCTGCTCACTCTCGCCGTCGCCGGCTGCTCGGGCCTCGGCCGCAGCACCGTGGGCACGATCGAGTACGAGACGCAGCGTGAGCTCCTGGTCAGCGTGACGAGCCCCTCCGTGAACGGCTGCCACCGCCTGGCCCCCTCAGGAGTGACCAAGGTCCGGAACAACTCCCTGACCGACATCGTGATGTACCGGACCCGCGACTGCACGGGCGGGAACTCGATCTACGTGGCCAGCAACACCGCGAACTGGACCGCCCCCGACACCCTGCCCTGGCGCAGCTACAGCGTCGTCCACTGAGCGGCCGCTCGGGCCTCCCCTCGGGCGTTCCGTTTCCCCCACCCCGGGTACATGCTGGAAGTACCTCGGGGTTCCGAGGGGAGATGCGACCGTCATGCGGAGCGGGAACGAGCCGGCCAACGCCCGCAGCGCGCTGCGCCTGCGGTTCTGGCTGAGCATGTGGGGGCTGCTCTGGGCGGCCTTCGGCACGACCGTGTTCTCCCTGGTGGAGCGCCCCGGCTGGGCGGCGGCCTGCGGGGTGCTGTTCCTGGTGGCCGCGGTCGACCTCATGGTGGTGCTGCACCACATCCACCAGGGCCCGCACTGGCAGCCGGGCCGGAGCATCCCGCCGTACGAACCCGATCACGGCGGCAGGCGACGCTGACGCCGCGCCCGCTCAGTTCCTGGTGTCGAAGCCCGCCGCCTGGAGGTACTCCGGCTTCGGGTCGAGCGCGGCGGCGAGGCGGAAGTGCCGCATGGCCTGGGCGGTCTGCCCGGAGCGCTCGAAGGTGCGGGCCAGCGCGAAGTGGGCGAAGGCGTTGTCCGGCTCGCGCTCCAGCACCAGCTCGAACTCCAGCTGCGCCGGGCGCAGCTGTGCGGCGGCGAAGAACGCCCGGGCGCGCAGCAGGCGCGCCGCCGTGTTCTCGGGGTGGGCGGCGATCACCGAGTCCAACAGCTTCACGGCCCCGCGAGGGTCCCGCGCGGCCAGCAGGTGCTCGGCGGCGCGGAAGTCGATGACGTGCGTTTCCGGGTTGCTGTCGGCCACGATGGCATCCTTCCCCTCGACCGGTGGTTGAACACCGGACCCGGCGGCCGCATTCCACGGCCGCCGCGCCTAGGCGTTTTCGCCGGGGAGGGCGGCGCGGCGCTCCAGTTCCTCCCAGACCTTCCGCACCTGGGGCTCCAGCGCGTCGAGCGGTCCGTCGTTGTCGATCACGAGGTCGGCGACGGCCAGCCGCTGCGCGCGCGTTGCCTGGGCTGCCATCCGGGCCTCGGCCTCGGCCGCGGCCATGCCCCGGAGCCGTACGAGCCGGTCGAGCTGGGTCTCCGGGGACGCGTCCACGACCACGACCAGGTCGTACAGCGGCGCGAGCCCGTTCTCGGTGAGCAGGGGTACGTCGTGGATGACGACGTCGTCGGCGCCCGCGCGGCTCTCCAGCTCCGCCGACCGGGCCCCGACCAGGGGGTGGACGATGGCGTTGAGGGCGGCCAGCCGGTCGGCGTCGGCGAAGACGATGGAGCCGAGCTTCGGCCGGTCGAGCGTCCCCTCCGCGGTGAGGACGCCGTCCCCGAAGGCCGCCACGACGGCCGCGAGCCCCGGGGTCCCGGGCTCGACGACCTCGCGCGCGATCCGGTCCGCGTCGATCAGTACGGCTCCGTACGAGACGAGCAGCCGTGACACTTCGCTCTTGCCGGCGCCGATCCCGCCGGTCAGGCCCACCTTCAGCATGAGCGGCAGCTTAGGGCCTGCCCCGGAGGGGCTAGGCGTCGCCCTCCCGCTCCGCGAGGAAGCGCTCGAACTCCCGGCCCAGCTCGTCGGCCGACGGCAGGTCGACCGGCTCGGCGACCAGGCTGCCGCGCGTCTCGGCGCCGGCCGCCGCGTCGTACTGGTGCTCAAGGCCCTGCACGAGCGCGACCAGCTCCTCGTCGCCCTCGCCGATCTGGCGGTCGATCTCGGTCTGGGTGCGGCGGGCCTCGGTCCGCAGGGAGTGGGCGACGCCCGGGAGGACGAGGCCGGTGGCGGCGGTGACGGCCTCCAGGGCGGTCAGGGCCGCGTCCGGGTACGGGGACCGGGCCACGTAGTGCGGCACGTGGGCGGCGACGCCGAGGGTGTCGTGGCCGGCTTCGGTGAGCCGGTACTCGATGAGGGACTCGGCGCTGCCCGGGACCTGCGCCTCGTCGAAGGGGCTGCGGTGGCCGGGCATGAGGTCGGTGCGGCTGCCGTGCGGGGTGAGGCCGACGGGGCGGGTGTGCGGCACGCCCATGGGGATGCCGTGGAAGTTGACGGAGAGGCGCACGCCGAGGCGCTCGACGATCTGCCGGACGGCGACCGCGAACCGCTCCCACTCGACGTCCGGCTCGGGGCCGGAGAGGAGGAGGAAGGGCGCGCCGGTGGCGTCCTGCACGAGGCGGACCTCGATGGACGGCGTCTCGTACGCGGTCCAGCGGTCGCGCCGGAAGGTGAGCAGCGGGCGGCGGGCGCGGTAGTCCACGAGCCGGTCGTGGTCGAAGCGGGCCACCAGCTGGTGCGGGAGGGTGTCGAGCAGCCGGTCGACGATCTGCTCGCCGGTCTCGCCCGCGTCGATGTAGCCGTCGAAGTGGTACAGCATGACCAGCCCGGCCGACTCCTGCGCCAGGGCCAGGTCGACGACGGCCACGCCCTTCGGGTCCCATTCGTACAAATCCTGGGGATCAAGCACGATTACCGCTCCTCCTCGTGTTCTCTCTGGAAACGCCGTGCGGGGCACGGCCATTCCCGGCTCGCGCGATCTTCCGGCGAGGAGGTGTGCGGAGTGCGGAAACGACCGAGGCCCGCTCCCCCGAAGGGGAACGGGCCTCGGTTCGCTAGCGGCTAGCGCTCAGCGGAGAGCCTGTTCAGCTCTGGCCGCCGGCGAGCTTCTCGCGGAGGGCGGCGAGCGCCTCGTCCGACGCCAGGGCGCCGGAGGTGTCGTCCGACTCCGAGGAGTACGAACCACCCGAGATGCCCGCACCGGCGTTGCCGGCGGCCGGGGCGGCAGCGCCCTCGGCAGCGGCGGCCTCGTCGGCCTCGCGGGACTTGATGACCTGAGCCTGGTGCTGCTCGAAGCGAGCCTGCGCCTCGGCGTACTGGGTCTCCCAGGCCTCGCGCTGAGCCTCGTAGCCCTCGAGCCAGTCGTTGGTCTCGGGGTCGAAGCCCTCGGGGTAGATGTAGTTGCCCTGGTCGTCGTAGGACGCGGCCATGCCGTACAGGGTCGGGTCGAACTCGACCGAGGCCGGGTCGGCACCGAAGGACTCGTTGGCCTGCTTCAGCGAGAGGCTGATGCGACGACGCTCGAGGTCGATGTCGATGACCTTGACGAAGATCTCGTCGTTGACCTGGACGACCTGCTCCGGGATCTCCACGTGGCGCTCGGCCAGCTCGGAGATGTGGACCAGACCCTCGATGCCCTCGTCCACGCGGACGAACGCACCGAACGGAACCAGCTTCGTGACCTTACCCGGGACGACCTGGCCGATCTGGTGGGTACGGGCGAACTGCTGCCACGGGTCCTCCTGCGTCGCCTTCAGCGACAGGGAGACACGCTCGCGGTCCATGTCGACGTCGAGAACCTCGACGGTGACCTCCTGGCCGACCTCGACAACCTCGGACGGGTGGTCGATGTGCTTCCAGGACAGCTCGGAGACGTGGACGAGACCGTCGACGCCACCCAGGTCCACGAAGGCACCGAAGTTGACGATCGAGGAGACGACGCCGGAGCGGACCTGACCCTTCTGGAGGGTCGTGAGGAAGGTCTGGCGAACCTCGGACTGGGTCTGCTCCAGCCAGGCGCGGCGGGACAGGACCACGTTGTTGCGGTTCTTGTCCAGCTCGATGATCTTCGCCTCGAGCTCCTTGCCCACGTAGGGCTGGAGGTCGCGGACGCGACGCATCTCGACCAGGGAGGCGGGGAGGAAGCCGCGGAGGCCGATGTCGAGGATGAGACCACCCTTGACGACCTCGATGACGGTACCGGTGACGATGCCGTCCTCTTCCTTGATCTTCTCGATGGTGCCCCAGGCACGCTCGTACTGGGCGCGCTTCTTCGAGAGGATCAGGCGGCCTTCCTTGTCCTCCTTCTGGAGAACAAGGGCCTCGATCTCGTCGCCGACCTTGACGACCTCGTTCGGGTCGACGTCGTGCTTGATCGAGAGCTCGCGGCTCGGGATGACACCTTCGGTCTTGTAACCGATGTCGAGCAGGACCTCGTCCCGGTCGACCTTCACGATGACGCCGTCGACGATGTCGCCGTCGTTGAAGTACTTGATCGTCTCGTCGATCGCGGCGAGGAAGGCTTCCTCGTTACCGATGTCGTTGACCGCAACCTGCGGGGTGGTGCTGGTGGCGGTGGTCTCGGTGCTGCTCGTCATGTGGGAAAGGGCTCCGGTTACGGACAGAAAGTCGTAGGTACTGCTACGCCGAGAGCCCGTATCGCACCAAGAAGCCGGACAGCCAATGAAGCGCCCTTCCGCGAACGGGAGGGAACCTCGAGAACCGAGGGGACATACAACAGGTACGAGCGCGGCCTGCTCCGTCTGAGGCGCGCAGGCCCGCAGCGCAACCTTTAGCATACGGGGGCAGCCGGACAGGGTCAATGCGCGAAGCGCGCACCCGGGGCAGATCCCCTCAATTCCGGCAGCACTCACGGCCCTTGCGTCATCACGGCGGGGGTCCGCCGCACGGCGGCACTGAGCGCAAACTACATCGGCGGGCGAGATGAACCAAGAGTACGGACACGAAGACGCGGTCGACGGGGACGCCGAGGAGGCCGAGGCGACCCGGCGTGACGCGGGGGACGCGGAGAGCAGCCGCGCGAGCCGGGGCTGGTGGGACCGGAACGCCGACGAGTACCAGAGCGAGCACGGCTCCTTCCTGGGCGACGACCGCTTCGTCTGGGGCCCCGAGGGGCTCGACGAGGCCGAGGCCGGGCTGCTCGGTCCCGCCGGCTCACTGAAGGGCCTCGACGTCCTGGAGATCGGCGCGGGGGCGGCGCAGTGCTCGCGGTGGCTGGCCGCCCGGGGCGCGCGGCCGGTGGCCCTCGACCTCTCGCACCGGCAGCTGCAGCACGCGCTCCGGATCGGCGGGGAGGTGCCGCTGGTGGAGGCGGACGCGGGGGCGCTGCCCTTCCGGGACGGCTCCTTCGACCTGGCGTGCTCGGCGTACGGCGCGGTGCCGTTCGTCGCGGACCCGGTGCGGGTCTTCCGCGAGGTGCGGCGGGTGCTGCGGCCGGGCGGCCGCTGGGTCTTCTCGGTGACGCACCCGATCCGCTGGGCGTTCCCGGACGAGCCGGGTCCCGAGGGCCTCTCGGTCGCCGCCTCGTACTTCGACCGCACGCCGTACGTCGAGCAGGACGAGCAGGGGCGGGCGGTGTACGTGGAGCACCACCGGACCGTCGGGGACCGGGTGCGGGACGTGGTGGCCGGCGGCTTCCGGCTGGTGGACCTGGTCGAGCCGGAGTGGCCGGCCTGGAACAGCCAGGAGTGGGGCGGCTGGTCCCCGCTGCGGGGGAATCTGATCCCGGGGACGGCGATCTTCGTCTGCGAGCGGGACGACTAGCACCGCTCGTTTGTCCTACTTATGGAGGGCCCTGTGGACAACGGGGCCCTCCTTCTTCTTTGCGCGTACGAGACTGAGTGCGTGATCCGAAACGACGCACTCGACCGTCTCCCCGTCCGCCATGCCGTCCCCGAGCTGCTCGCCGCGCTCGCGGAGCGCGGCGCGGCGGTGCTGTCCGCTCCTCCCGGCACCGGCAAGACGACGCTGGTGCCGCTGGCCATCGCGGGCCTCATAGGGGACGGACCGGAGCGCCGGGTGCTGGTCGCCGAGCCGCGGCGGATGGCGGTGCGGGCGGCCGCCCGGCGGATGGCCTGGCTGCTCGGCGAGGAGGTCGGCGGCGCGGTCGGCTTCTCGGTGCGCGGCGAGCGGCGGAGCGGCCCCGCGACCCGGGTCGAGGTGGTGACGACGGGCGTCCTGCTGCAGCGGCTCCAGCGCGATCCGGAGCTGGCGGGCGTGGACGTGGTGCTGCTCGACGAGTGCCACGAGCGGCATCTCGACGCCGATACGGCCATGGCCTTCCTGGTGGACGTGCGGGCGACGCTGCGGCCGGAGCTGAAGCTGATCGCGGCCTCCGCCACGAGCGACGCCGAGGCCTGGGCGGAGCTGCTGACGGTCCTGGACGGCGGCGGGCCCGCGCCGGTGGTGTGGAGCAAGGGCGAGGGCCACGGGTACGCGGTGCGGTTCGCCGCGCCGCCGGCCGGGATCAGGCCCGCGCACGGCACCTGGGTGGATCCGGCCCTGCTGCGCCATGTGGCGGCGACGGTCCGGCTCGCGCTGGAGCGGCACGAGGGCGACGTGCTGTGTTTCCTGCCGGGCACGGGCGAGATCGCGCGGACGGCCGGGCTGCTGGACGGGGTCGACGCGGAGGTGCTCCAGCTGCACGGGCGGGCTCCGGCCGCCGTGCAGGACGCGGTGCTGCGGGGCGCCGGGCCGGACGGGCGGCGGCGGGTGGTGCTCTCGACGTCGGTGGCGGAGTCGAGCCTGACGGTTCCGGGGGTGCGGATCGTGGTGGACTCGGGGCTCGCACGGGAACCCCGGACGGACCACGCCCGGGGTCTGGGGTCCCTCGCGACGGTGCCGGTGTCGACGGCCGCGGCGACCCAGCGGGCGGGGCGCTCGGGCCGTGAGGAGTCCGGGGTCGTCTACCGCTGCTGGGCGGAGGCGGAGGACGGCAGCCGGGCGCGGTTCCCCTCGCCGGAGATCAGGATCGCCGACCTGGCGGACTTCGCGCTGCGGGCCGCCTGCTGGGGCGACCCGACGGCGGAGGGGCTCGCGCTGCTCGACGCGCCGCCGGCCGGGGCGATGGCGGCGGCCCGCGAGGTCCTCGGGTCGATCGGGGCCGTGGACGCGGACGGCCGGGCCACGGAGCGGGGTGTACGGATGTCCCGGCTCGGGCTGCACCCCCGGCTGGGGCGCGCGCTGCTCGACGGCGCGCCCGAGGTCGGGGTCCGGCGGGCCGCGGAGGTGGTGGCGCTGATCGGCGAGGAGCCGCCGCGCGAGTACGGGGACGACCTGGTGGCGGCCTGGCACACGGCCCGCCGGGGCACCGACGGGTACGGCGCGCGGTGGCGGACGGAGGTGCGCCGCCTGGAGCGGTCGGCGGGTGAGGCGCTGGGCGGGGGTGGGGCGGCCGCGGGGCAGGAGGGTGACGACCTGGTGGCCGGGCTCGTGACGGCGCTGGCGTTCCCGGAGCGGGTGGCCAGGGCGCGGGAGCAGGGTGGCTATCTGATGGTGTCCGGGAGCGGGGCGCGACTGGCCGAGGGGTCCCGGTTGCGGTCCAGCCCGTGGCTGGCCGTGGCGGTCGCGGACCGTACCGCCAGGGATGCCACGGCGCGGGTGCGGCTCGCGGCGGTCGTGGACGAGGCCACGGCGTGCCGGGCGGCCGGGCATCTGCGGAGCACCGGCGAAGAGGTCCACTGGGAGGACGGGGACGTGGTCGCCCGGTCCGTGGACCGTCTTGGCGCGGTCGAGCTGACGGTCCGGCCGCTGGGTTCCGGGGCGGAGCCCGCGCTCGTACGGGAGGCGCTGCTCGACGGTCTGCGGCGGGAGGGGCTCGGGCTGCTGCGGTGGCGCCGGGAGGCCGGGGAACTGCGCGAGCGGCTCGCCTTCCTCCACCGGGAGCTGGGCGAGCCCTGGCCGGACGTGTCGGAGGGGGCGCTGGTCGACCGGGCCGGGGAGTGGCTGGAGCCGGAGCTGTCCCGGGCGTCGCGCCGGGCCGATCTGGGGCGGATCGACGCCGGGGAGGCGCTGCGGCGGCTGTTGCCGTGGGCCTCGGGCGAGGCGGTCCGGCTCGACGAGCTGGCGCCGGAGCGGATCGAGGTGCCGAGCGGTTCGCGGATACGGGTCGAGTACGGGGGCGAGCGGCCGGTGCTCGCGGTGAAGCTCCAGGAGATGTTCGGTCTGGCCGAGACGCCTCGGGTGGCCGGGGTCCCGGTGCTCGTGCACCTTCTCTCCCCCGCGGGCCGGCCGGCGGCGGTCACGGCCGACCTGGCGTCGTTCTGGCGGGACGGCTACCGCGCGGTGCGGGCGGAGCTGCGGGGGCGCTATCCGAAGCACCCGTGGCCCGAGGATCCGTCCGCGGCGGTGCCGACCCGGCACACCAGCGCCCGGCTCAGAGGGGAGCGCTGACCGGGGCCGGGACGGGGGCGGTGGGCGGCTCCGGGTCGGGGCGGCGCGAGCGGGCCTCCAGCCAGAGGGCGAGGGCGAGCAGGGCGAGGGCCAGGACGGTGAGGCTCCACGGGATGTAGGAGACGAGCATGAGGACCATGAGGCGGTTGGAGGAGACCAGTTCGCCGACGCTCTCCAGGTAGTCCTCGCGCATCTTCACGTGGCCGGCGAAGACGGTGAGGGTGTCCTGTCCCATCAGCTTCCTGGCGTTGCGGAGCTCCTCCTTGTGGATCTCCTCGCCGTTGACGGGGGCTCCGGTGACCGGCTCGATCCAGAACATGCGCTTGGTCGTGTACCAGCGGGTGAGGCCCGAGTCGGCGAGGAGCTTCGGGGTGATGCCCTTGACCGGCATGGCCTTGGGCATGGGGACCTTGGTCCAGGGGATGGTCTGCTCGAAGTAGTAGACCTCCATGCCGCGGAAGGTGCGGGTGCCCTTGTAGTGGATGGGGGCCGCGGTGCGGGTCTGGGCGTCGAAGTACTGGTAGTCGCGCTTCTCGGTGAGGAAGGGGAACTTGAACTCGATGCCCTCGCGGCGGACCGGGTCGCCGTCGACGGATTCGCCGGTGGCGTGGACGGGGTCCTGGGTGTGGGCGTCGAAGATGTACCGCTCGGGGACCTGGGAGACCATCTTGCCGTCGGGCCCGGTGACATAGGCGAGGGCGTCCCAGACGACGACGTCGCGCCCGGCGTCGCGTTCGATGCGCCGCGACTCCTCCACGTTGCCCTTGAGGGTCTGGATGATCGTGATCTTGTCGACCTTCTCGGCCTTGAGGGTGGAGTAGTTGAGGAGGGTCGCGGGCCGCGCCTCCAGAACGGTGTCCTGGTACTGGTTCGCCGGGATCTTCGCCAGGCGGGGGAAGGCGTACCAGCGCAGGGTCGGGGCCATCGCGGCGCAGAAGACGGCGAGGGCGAGCAGGACGAGGCTGGCTCGGCGGCGCACGGTCCTCCCCCTACTTCTCGGCGCCGGGATCGGCGGTCAGCAGGGGCTTGGGCGAGGTGGGGCCGTCGGGCGGCAGATCGACCACGGAGAGGAGCAGGACGAAGAGGAGGACTGGGGCGAGTCCGATGGCGGCGGCGACGAGGGCGCGCATGGTCGGCCTCCCGGGATGCGATCTGATAGGTCGTCAGGGCGGGGGCACCGTAGCAACGCGGCCGTGAGATGAGAACACGTTGCACCCGGGTAACGCGAAGCGCCGTCCCCCGGTCCGGTGCGGACGGGGGACGGCGCGGAGCACGGCGGCTCGGTGGAACGCGCTCGGTGGCGCTTCCGGTCAGGCCGAAGGGGAGGAGCTGGGCGAGGGGGTGGGTTCGGGCGAGCCGCTGTCGGAGGGCGAGGGCTCCGGGGTCGGCGTCGCGGGCGGCGCGACGGTCAGGTCGACGAAGGTCGTGCCGCCGCCGGGTGCGGTGAGCTGGACGTAGAACGTGCCGGCCTTGTCGCCCGCGAGGATGTCGCCCGGTGCGAAGGTGAGCAGTCCGTCCGTACCGGTCCTCAGGGTGACGGTACGGACCGTCGTGCCGTCCGCGGACTTGAAGGACGGGCCCTCGGTGCTCTCCTTGGGGTCCGTCTTCGAGGTGACGATCACCGCGGTGACGAGCACGCCGGGCGCGAGGGCGCCGTTGTCGGTGGCCTTCACCTGGACCTGCTGGGTGAAGGAGGCGCCGGTCGTGGCGGACAGGGCGTCGCCGGGGAGCCGGGTGAGGGTGTCCGCCTGACGCTCCGTGACGGTCGCGGCGAAGTCGGCCGCGCCCAGGGTCCGGCCGACGACGGTGGCGCGCACCGTGAAGGAGCCCGTCTTCTCGCCGGCCCGGAGGGCGGGCGAGGTGGCGAGGCCGGTCGACCCGGTGGTGACGGTGGCGGTGGTTCCGCCGCCGACGAAGCGGGTGTCGGTGGTGCCGACGATCTCGAAGCGGATGCTCACGCCGGCGACCGGCTTGCCCGCGCTGTCGAGCGCGGCGACCCGGGGGGCGCCCGTGAAGGCGCTGCCGGTGGTCGTGGTCAGCTTCGCGTTGGCCACGACCGCGAGCTGCGCGACCTTGGCGGCCGGCGGGACGGTGGGCGGCTTCACCGGCTCGGTCACCGGGGGCTTGGTGGGGACGGTCGGCGGCTTGACCGGACCGGGAGTGTTCACCGGCGGCTTGGGCTGCTGGGTGCCCGGGGTCGGCGCCGGAGTCGTCGGCACGGACGGGAGCGGCGTGGTCCGGTGGTTGCCCCTGATGCCGTCGTCGCTGCGGCCGACCGGCAGCTCGCCCGTGCCGTCCGGGACCTGGTGGGTGCCGCGCTCGTAGAAGGCCTTCCAGGACAGGACCGTGTTCAGGTACTCCCTGGAGCGGTTGTAGCTGAGGATCGCCTGGTCGAGGTCGGCCTGGACCGCGAGGTTGCGGTCGTTGGCGCAGAGGTACATGCCGGCGGCCTGCGCCGCGTCGTAGATGTTGTTGGGGTCCTTCTTCCCGTCGCTGTTGGCGTCCTGGCCCCAGGTGGCCCAGGTGGACGGGATGAACTGCATCGGGCCGACGGCCCGGTCGTGGACCTTGTCGCCGTCGAAGGCACCGCCGTCGGTGTCGGTGATCTTGGCGAAGCCGTTGCCGTTGAGGGCGGGACCGAGGATCCGCGGCGATGCCGTGCCGTTGGCGTCGACCCGGCCGCCGTTCGCCTGACCCGACTCGACCTTGCCTATGCCGGCGAGCAGCTGCCACGGCAGGTTGCAGCCGGGGTCGGTCGAACGTATCGACAGCTCGGCGCGCTTGTAGGCCGAGTAGACGGACGCGGGTATGCCGGCCTCGGCGGGGCCGGCGATCACGGGCAGATTGGTGCTCGCGCCGGGCTTGTTCGGCGTGTTCAGCGGCGGCAGCTTCGTGTAGTACGGGGAATCGCCCGTCGCGGAGCCGTCTCCGGAGGGCGGCGCCGTGTCACCGGCACCGATGGCGGTGTCTCCGCCGGCGTTGTCCGCGGCCGGCGGGATCGCCTCCGGCGCCTGCGAGGCGGCGAGCGCGGCGACCGCCGCGGCCATCACCACACCACTGGTGGCTCCCTTGCGCAGCCGGTGGCCGATGTGCGCTGCCATGTCCGTCGTCCCTCCCCATCGACGCGGTCCCGCGCTCCCCGCGCGAAACCTCTGGCGACCCTATGCCAACTCCGGACCGGCGCGTACCGGCAGCTGACCGTGTTTCACGGTTTCGTCACCTCTTGGCCGCCTGCCGACCAGGTGAGTCCGGGAACCGACCGGAGCGTCCCGCCCCTCTTGCACTCCGGCCGGCCGTGCAGACTGCTCATTCACCGACACCGGCCGCCGTCGCCACCGGACCCTGGGGGAACTCCCGTTGCCGTTCACGCTGAGCCATGCCGCCGCCGTGCTGCCCGCCCTGCGCCGGGACGGGACCGCGCGCGGGCCGCTCGTCGCGTCCGCGCTCGTCGCCGGGTCCTTCTCGCCGGACATGACCTATTTCGCCGCGACCGCGTTCCCCGGGGCGATGGTCCTCGGGGACGTCACCCACTCCGCCCTCGGGATCGTCACGGCCGACGTCGTGATCACCGCCGTACTCGTGGCCCTCTGGCTGACCGTGCGCGAGCCGCTCGTCGCGCTGCTGCCCGCCCGGTGGCGCGGCCGGGTGTACGGGCTCGTCCGGGGCCGTCCCTGGCGTGAGCGGCACCCGGCCGCGCTCGCCGGGTGGTTCTGCCTCTCGGCGATCCTCGGCGCCACGACCCATGTGGTGTGGGACTCCTTCACCCACCTGGACCGCTGGGGCACCCGCGCGATCCCCTTCCTCGGCGACATCGTCGCCGGGTTCCCGGTCTATCTCTACGCGCAGTACGGGGGTTCGGCGCTGGCCCTCGCGCTCCTCGGCTGGTGCACGGCGCGGGCGCTGCGCTCCGCCGTCCCGGGGGTGGAGCTGCCGGCCGGGTTCCCGGTCCCGGGCCGGCGCGGGCGGTTCCTCGCGGCCGGGCTGATCGGCGGCTGCGTCCTGGCCGGGATCGCCCACCGGGTGCTGCGCTGGGCCGCGTACTGGGGCTGGTCCCGGATCGAGACGCCCCTCGACGTCATTCCGACGGCCTGCTTCGGCGCCGGCGCGGGGCTCGCGGTCGGGCTCGTGCTGTACGGGACGGGAGCGCGGGTCCTCGGGCCACGGCGGGCCCCTCTGGGCCTCCCGGACCTGGGCTCGGGTCCGGACCCGGGCCGTCGGCCGGAGCGCTCCCGTCAGGGATCTCGCTGATCTTCTCCGGCGGGGTGAAGCCGCGGGCCGCCGCGCTGCCGGAGAGTCTGCGGTGGACGGCGAGGGAGATGCCCTCCAGGGTGCGGACGCCGTAGCGCATGGTGGGGTTGTCGTGGCTCAGGAGGACGATGCGGTAGTCGACGGCGGGGCTTTCGGTGGCGGTGTCCGTGTCGGTGTCGCTCGTGCCCGTGCCGGTGCCGGTGCCGGTGCCGGTGCCCGTGTCCGTGTCCGTCGTCGCCGGGCGCACGATGCCGACGCTGTGGACGCGCCAGGCGTGGGTCGCGCGGGGCAGCCAGCCGTTCTTGAGGTGGACCTTCACCGTGCGGGGCGCGCCCGCCGTGACGCCCCAGGCCTGTGCGCGGACGACCCGCCCCATCAGGGACAGGGCCTCGGTACGGCGCGACACCGCGGCGAGGAGGGCGAGTTGGTCGCGTGCGGTCGTGCGGGTGAGGCCCCAGTAGCGGCCCCGGCCGAGGACGGTGTCCTGGGCGCCGGCCTCCCGCAGCACCCTGTTCAGCCGGGCGCGGGACAGTCCGTCCCACAGTGCCGTGGCGGCCTTGTTGTCGGAGCGGGTGATCATCGCCTTCAGCCGCCGCGCCTCCAGCGGGGTCGGGGCGCGGCCGAGCTCCTCCGCGCGGCCGAGGACGGCCTGCATGATCAGCACCTTGGCGATGCTGGCGGAGTCGTACGCGAGGGTGTCGTCGAGCCGGCAGCGCAGTCCGCGCGCGGGGTCGTGGACCGCGAGGGAGACCGTGCTCTCACGGCCCTTGAGCGCCGCGGCGATGTCCCGGGACAGACGGGCGGCGAGGGCCGGCTCGCGGGAGGAAGTGCAGAGCGGGGGCGCGGGGTGTGCCTCGGCGGGGTGGGGGGAGGCGGTGCCCGACGCGCTCAGGAGGGCGCCGAGGAGGACCCAGGCGCGGAGGCGGGAGCGGTGGATCATGCCCCAAGTCTTGGGAGCCGTGCGGTGGGGCCGCGCCTTTACTTGGTCCACCTGGCGCACACGCCCCGCCCGTGTGGGCAGGCGTCCCGCGGGGGCGATGGGGGTCCCCCTGCTCGAGCGAAGCCGAGAGCTTGGGGGAGGGTGGGCACACGGGACGGCGCCCTTCAGCGGCGCCCCCGCGTTCCGCGCCTGGACCCGCACCGGCCGTGGCGGCGTGCACGTGGTGCGGGTTCAGGCGCGGGAGCCTCTGGCGCCGGCCAGGGCTGTCTCTTATAAACAAAT